>JAEWCI010000257.1 GCA_023390705.1 Pseudomonadota bacterium | reverse complement strand
CATCCACCACCACCAGGCGGAATTCACCGGGATAATCCTGGGCCAGCAGGCTGCGCACCGTCTCGCCGATGCTCCCGGCCTCGTCGCGGGCCGGGACCACGGCGGCGACAGCGGGCCAGGCGGCCGGCTCCGGCAGGCGGGCGGCGTCGCGGTCGTCGTCGCGGGCCAGCCAGAAGAAGCCGCGGCCGAACAGCAGCACCAGCCAGGCCAGGGCGGCCGCCAGGGCAATGCCGAGTGCCATGCTCATGCCAGCATCCCCTGTTCGCGGAACCAGGCGATGGCGTCGCCCACCGCCTGCTGCCAGGGCCGGGCGGTATAGCCCAGCACCCGCTCCGCCTTGGCGCTGCTGAAATACATGCGCTGCCCGGCCATGCGCAGCGCGTCCAGCGTCAGCATCGGTTCCCGCCCCGTGCGGCGCGCCCAGAACTCGGCCGCCAGCGCCAGCGGAAACAGCGGTGCGCGCGGCAGGCGCAGGGGCGGGCGGCGGCCGAAATGCCGGGCGATGTGGCCGAGCAGCACGCCCAGCGGCACGTCCTGGCCGCCGAGGATGTGCCGTTCGCCCACCGCGCCGCGGGTCAGGGCGGCGACGCAGCCGGCGGCGACGTCATCCACATGCGCCAGGTTCAGCCCGGTATCCACATAGGCCGGCATGCGGCCCCAGGCCGCTTCCAGGATCACCCGCCCGGTCGGGGTCGGGCGGCGGTCGCGCGGGCCGATGGGGGTGGAGGGGTTGACGATGACGGCCGGCAGCCCCTCCCCCGCGACCATCGCCTCCACCAGCCGCTCGGCCTCGGTCTTGCTGCGCTTGTAGGGGCCGATGGCCTGTTCCGGGGTGGCCGCGTCCTCCTCGGTGGCCGGCGTGCCATCCGCGCGCGGCTTCAGCGTGGCGACCGAGGAGACATGCACCACCCGGCGGCAGCCGGCTTCCAGCGCCGCCCGCATCACCCGCGCCGTGCCGCCGACATTGATCTCCGCCATGCGTTCCGGGTCCGGCACCCAGATCCGGTAGTCGGCGGCGCAATGGATGACGGACTGCGCGCCCCGCGCCGCCCCGGCCACCGAAGCCTCGTCGCGCAGGTCGCCCTCCAGGTAGGTGACGGGGAGGCCGCGCAGCACGTGGCGCGGGGTTTCCGCCCGCACCAGGGCGCGCACCTCGTGGCCTTCCGCCACCAGCGCCCGGGCGATGGCGGAGCCCAGGAAGCCGGTCGCGCCCGTCAGCATCACCGTCTCGGCCATTGATACTCTTCGCTGTTGCCTGCCGGGCGCGGTTGTGGCCGGAAGCGGCGGGGAATTCCAGCCGGGGGCCGCAGGGGGCTGGCCGGAGGGCGGCGCGCGCCGGCCGGCTTTTTCCGCGCCGGGGCGCTCACCTTCCCGGGCGAAATGCTTTAGGGAGGCACCATGACGCACGCTTCCCGACGATTCCTGCGGGCCGCGCTGGCGGCCCTGCCCGCCCTGCCCCGCACCGCCCGGGCCCAGGCCACCCCCGCCGCGGTGGTGGAGGGCTTCCACGCCGCCCTGCTGGAACTGATGCGCAATGCCGCCGCCTGGGGCGTGCGCGGGCGGGAACAGCGCATCCGCCCCGTGATGGAACGCGCCTTCAACCTGCCGGCGATGACGCGCATCGCGGTCGGGCCGCCCTGGACGGGGCTTTCCCCGGCCCAGCAGCAGGCGCTGGTGCAGGCCTTCTCCGACTGGTCCATCGCCACCTATGCCAACCGCTTCGACGGCTATGGCGGCGAACGCTTCGAGATGCTGGGCGAGACCACCTTGCAGAACGGCGACCATCTGGTGCGCACCCGGCTGGTCCGGCCGCGCGACGAACCGGTGCAGTTGAACTACCTGCTGCGCCAGGCGGCGGGCGCCTGGCGGATCGTGGACATCTACCTGACCGGCACGATCAGCGAACTGGCCAGCCGCCGCGCCGAATTCACCACCCTGCTGCGCGACGGCGGGGCGGACAGGCTGACCGCCGACCTGCGCCAGCGCACCGCGGCCCTGTTGCGGTAGAGCCGGGCGGCAGCGGCGACAGGCAAAGGAAAAGGAAAAGGCCGCTGCGCGCGGGGCGCACCGGCCTTGTTCGGGGCCGGAGCGGATCGCGGACGGGCGCGAACGCCCTTCGGCGCGAATCCTCCCGACGAGCCATGGCCCATAGCGGATTGGCGTTCGATCCCGAACGCAATCCGCTGTGGGCCGGCAGCCTCAGGCGGCCTCGTTGAGCGCGGCGCCGAGCGCCCGGGCGCGGGCCTCGATCAGGCGGCGCACCGCCATCGGCACCTGGCGGGCGGCCTTGGCGCGCGGCAGCGCCATTTCCGGGATGGCCGGCAGGTCGCCGTAGAGCGCCTCGTGCTCCGCCCAGTTGTCGAAGGCCAGCCGCTCGACGTTGTCCACGAAGGTCTCGGCCGGCACGCCCTCGGCCAGGATCAGCGAATGGTCCGCCAGTTCCACATGGTAGTAGGTGAAGCTGGCCGGCACCGCCGCTTCGCGGGTGATGGTGGTGCCGTTCACCAGCGCGCCGGCCTGCACCAGCACGCCTTCCACCAGCAGGGCATGGTCCGGGGAGACCAGCAGGTCGCGCGCGGGCAGGTTCTCGCCCAGCGCGCCGGCCTGGATGCGGATGGGCAGCACGCGCTGCTTGTCACCGAAGATGGTAGTGACGGTCTGGCGGCCCATCCAGCGCACCGGGCGGGACTCACCCTCGGCGGTCAGCACCAGGTCGCCGATCGAGAGCGTCTCCACCGCGCGCGCACCGTCCGGCGTAGCGATCAGCGTGCCGGGGTAGAAGCAGAGCAGATAGGTTGCACCAGCAGTTTTCGTGGAGAAGGCGGTATTGGACACGGCCGCTGCCGTGGTGAAGTAGTAAGTGGTGCCTCCCGACGAAGCAAGGAATCCCGTTGACCCCGCAGTAGTGGCAGTACCGATATAGGAATAGGTAGTGCCACCAATGGTGAAAGTTTCACCGGCAGAGTCACCCAGAATGTAATCGGAACCGGTCGTGGCGATGGTCTGGTTGGACGTCGGGGCGTTATTGCTTGTCTTTGTCTCGCCCCCGTTCAATGTGTACCGATAGTAACCGGAAAAAGTTGCCATCGACCTGCTCCGACCGCGCTTGCTGGCAAATGCCAGAGGTTTCACTGGGCGCCATGGCTATTCCTGTCAGGGAAACATCCCCGGCGCACTCGACCAGAACCATTGCGCATTTAAGATGCCAGTGTCCACCAACTCCAGGTTGCTGGACTAAGCATATCGAAACTTGCCGCAACCAATAGTTGCTCCCTTCGCTCCGCAGCGCCGCGCCCCATACTGATGAAAAATGGACTTCAAGCAACATTCTGCAAATAAAACCCGCCGAAACCGCTGTTTTGAGGGGATTTTAATCGAAGGATTCCGAAATTTTCCCCTTGGCAGGCAACAAAGTCTCTCAAGCCAAGGCCAGCGCCGGCCTGCGCGTTTTCCGACGTCTCAGACAAAATAATACGCAGGAATGGGCTTGAGGCCCACCGCTCACCACAGCGAAGTCCATTATCCTGCAGGGAATTATGCTGGCGCGGTTCCTGGTGTCACGACCCCCTTGGAACCACTCCGCTTCCCTCCGAGAATAACCTGACGCGCGAGCAGGAAGGGTATCGGCGCCGATCGCTTCCGGCGCCCCTCCCCCACTCCCACCCCCTATGCTAGCTTCCGTTTCGATGCCGCCGGCCCAGGCCGCGCGCGGCCGCCGTGCCCCGGTCCCCCCGCCGGCTGCGGCACCGCGCCGGGGACATGCCGCCACAACCTCCCCCCCGC
>JAEWCI010000145.1 GCA_023390705.1 Pseudomonadota bacterium | reverse complement strand
CTGATTCCAGCCGGCTTGAAAATGCTTTAGGGTCCTGAGCCTGCCTCCTCATCCCTTTGCCGTGGCCGCCAGCCTGAGGCCTCGTCCGGCCGGCGAAGTGCCCTGCTGCGAACCTCCATCCGGCCACGCGCCAGCGCCGCCGAGAACCAGATGAACTGCATCACCCCGGTGCTGGAGATCAGGGTGTTGTCGGAGATGCTGTGCAGCAGCACAGCCACCAGGGCACTGCGCAACACGATGCGCTCCGCTGCCGGCGTGCGCTGGGTGCCGCTCCAGACCCATAGGATGATTGCGCCGAAGATCAGCCCACAGCCGATGATGCCGGCCTCCAGAGACAGCCGCAGATACTCATTGTGCGCTGCGGTTGCCCCTACCAGCTTGATCATCGGGTCTTCCGGGTCGATCAGCAGCTTGCCGGCGCCCAGGCCGTAGCCGAACAGCGGCCGCAGCGCGATCGCCTCGGTATAGTAGGGCCAGAGGATATCGCGGCCGGAGAGGTTGAATTCACCATCATCGCTGATGAAGCGTTCGAGCGCATAGGCCAATGCCGGGCCCAGCAGCAGCAGGCCGGGCACCATGCCGCCCATCACCAGATCCACCTTGCGCTTAAGCGGGAACACCTGGCGGCTGCTGAAGAAGAACACCAGGCCCAGGAACAGCAGCGCCACCAGGCTGGGCGTCCGCGCCTGGGTGGCCAGCAGGATGGCCAGGTTGAGGCCGCCCAACAGCAGCCAACGGGTGCGGAAGCCGCGCAGGTATTCCAGGGTGGCGGCGAAGATGGCCGTGGTGCAGAAGCCGGCCAGGAAGGGCGCGGAATGCAGCCCCTGGAAGCGGCCGATCCGGTCCATGGCCGGGTAGATGCCGAGCACCCAGGTAATCAGCCCGGCGAGGGCGCTGATCACGGGTACCAGCACGGCACCGCGCGTCAGCGTGTTCCATACCTCCTTCGGCGCCAGCACGAAGCCGAGCACGAAAGGCGCGGTGGAGCCGATGAAGCTGCGCAGCATTTCGCTGTTGGTCGAAACCCGCCCCATCGGCAACACCGCCAAGCTGATTGCGGCCACCACGGTGAAGGCCAGGAATGGCCAGTTCACCACTTTCGAGAGGCCGTAGCGGAGCAACAGGATACCGAGGAGCCCGAAGGGCAGGACCTTGATGAGCGCCGAGCCGAGCGATGCCTGCCCGCCGGTCGTGAAAAGATTCACCTGAACGTCCAGGGCCAGGCCGAACGTGGCCAGCACCAGGGCACAGAACAGGGGCGGGAATTCGAAGGCCAGCAGGGCGCCGAACAGCAGCACCAGGGCCGGCAATACCAGGAGCGTGGTCTCTGGCGCGGTCAGCGCACCAAGCACGAGCGCCAGCGGCAGCGCAATCGCGACCAGTCTGACCATGGCAGGAGAGGCAACGGAGATCATACCCTTCCGTTTGGCAGAGCGAAGTGAAGCCGGCCAATCAGGCATGGGTGACGATGGGGGCGGAATGGAAGGCACGGCCGATGTGGCGCGGGGCGTGGCGGGCAAGCTGGGGGCGGCGGCAATGCCGGCCCTGCCCCTTGCGGCACCGCGCCTGGCCTCACTCACCCGGCTGCGGCTCGGCCTGATCGGCTGGGTGCTGCTTTATCATCTGGAATTGCTGCTGCGGGCGGTGGGCGATTGGCCGCTGCTGGGACCGGTGCTGATGCGCGGTTATCTCGGCGTGGACGGCTTCTTCCTGCTTTCCGGCTTCGCTCTCTGGCTAGGCTATGGCCACCGGCCGCCCCGCGGGATCGGTGGCTGGGCAGGCTTCCAGCTGCGCAGGCTGGCGAAGATCTGGCCGCTGCACATTCTGGCCTTGCTGCTGCTGGTCGGTGTTGTGGTGCTGGCCATGGCCGCCGGGCTGCGGGTGAACGATCCCGGCCGCTTCGGCCTGCGCGACTTCGTGCTGCAGTTCTTCCTGGTTCATGCCTGGGAGACGACGGACCGGCTTGCCTGGAACTACCCTTCCTGGGCCCTCTCGGCGGTCCTGGCGGGCTATCTGGCCTTCCCGCCGCTGGCACTGGCCCTGCGCCGCCTGTCCCGGCCCATGCTGGCCGGCCTTGGCCTGTTCCTGGCCGCCGGACTGTGCTTGCTGGGCACCCGGGAACCGCAAATCGGGCTGAACTGGACCTGGCATCTCGGCCTGCTCCGCTTCTTCCTGGAATTCAGCCTCGGTCTCGTGCTTGCGCGCCTGGCGACGGAAGGGGCGTTGCCTGCGGCCCTGTCCTGGCTCGCCCTGGCCGGCCTGCCGCTCGGCCTCGCGCTCGGCAACGATCCGTTGACGGTGCTCGGCCTGGCGGGGCTCATCCTGCTGCTCTGGCGGTCCGAGGCGGCTCGCCCCGCGCCGTCGCCGCCACATGACCTCGCCTGGCGGCTCGGGGAGGCTTCCTTCAGCGTCTATCTCTGCTGGATCTTCGTCGAGATCGGGATTGTGCTGCTTCTGCGCCGGACGGAATTGGCGGAGCCCCTGCGCGCGGTACTTATCCTGGCCGGATTCGCGCTGAACCTGGCGCTGGGCTGGCTGGCCTGGCGCTGGATCGAGGTGCCGGCGAACCGTTTGGTGCTGCGCGGCGCCGGCCTGCAAAGGTGATACCTGAGCATCCCCTCGCTGGCTGTGCAGCGTAAGGATGCTCCCGATGCTGTGTCTGACGGGCAGCTTCACGCCCCCGGGCCTTCACGCCCGTCCGCGATCTGCCCTGGCCGGCGCAGGGCTCAGTCCAGGGCGGCGCGCAGCGGCGGCCGAAGGGCCGGGCCACCGCCTTCCTGCAGCCGCCAGTGGCCGCCATGGGTGTAGCTCCAAAGGCAGGCAGGCAGGCGCAGGCGGCGCAGCACCGGAAGGCTGGCGCGAAGATCCTCCGACCAGCGCGGCAGATCCTCCTCATGCCCACGGGCACCGCCCAATTCCGTAGCCAGCACCGGCTGGCCATGGCGTTCGCGCCAGGTGGCGAGGGGCCTGAAGCGCTCTTCCACATCCTGGGCGCCGCCGCCACCGTAGTCATGCGCCTCGGCCACGCAGTTCGGGTCGGCCGGAGGCGGTGCCTCCACCAAGGAGCGCGGGCTGCACCATTCGCGCCCGCCCCACAGCAGCACATGGCGGGGCGCCGCCCGCCGCACCAGGCCGAGCAGCCGGTCGCGCATCGGCAACCAGGTGGCGGTGTCGGGGAAGGCGGGCTCGTTCAGCGGCGCCAGTGCCACCATGGCGGGGTCGGCTTGCCTGGCGAAGAAGCGGGCGCGGTCCTCCAGCGCCTGCCAGTCATCGTCCTGCCAGGGGTTGCTGTGGTAGAAGGTATCGGCCAGCGCCAGCAGGACCGGCAGGCCGGCGCCCGCGGCATCATTCGTCGCGGTGAGGAAGGCGTCCAGCACTTCGTGCCCGCCGCCGGTCTGCCGCACCGGGGGGATGATGAAGCGGACATGGTCGAAGCCGGCTGCCTTGAAGCCGCGCCACCAGGCCGGTCCCAGCCGGCGGCTCTGGTTATTGGCCGCGATGGCGAACCAGCGCTCCACATTCGCGCCCAGCCGCAGCCCGGCCAGCCTTTGGCGCAGCGGTGCCGCGCCGGGTTGCGCCAGGGCGGCGGCGGGCAGGGTGGCAGCGCCCGCCAGCAGGCTGCGCCGGTGCAGGGTAGGGCTCATTCTGGTGCTCCCGCCAGCTTTCCGCGGAGGTATCCGAAATTGTAGGCCGCACCGCAGCGTGCCCGCAGCAGCGCCGGTGAGGCTTCGGGCCAGAGCAGCAGGGGCGCCTGCACCGCGAGCCGCGCTGCGGCACCGAGTGCCCGGCCCGCATCCGGCCGGCGCAACGCATCGGTTTCCCCCTGGGAGAGCAGTCGGCGCAGCAGCCAGGCCGGGTGCAGCCGCTCCCGCTGGATGCTGTGCCTCACGGTGATGGCGCCGTCATAGAAGGCACGGTGCCCGGCGGCGAGGAGCGCTTCCACCACGGCCACCTCCTCGCCCGAGAGGAGCCGGTTGCCGATTCGTCCCAGGCTTTCCGGGAAGCCGCCCAGCGCCCGCAA
>JAEWCI010000116.1 GCA_023390705.1 Pseudomonadota bacterium | reverse complement strand
GTGCGGGCGGTCGTTTCCCGCGGCGGCAGGCCAGACCTCGCGGGGCCGCAGGCGCTGGCGCATGTGCGGGCGCCGACGCTGCTGATCGTCGGCAGCCTGGACACGGAGGTGCTGGCGCTGAACCGCGCCGCGGCGGCGCAGATGCCGGGCGAGGTGGAGATCCAGCTGGTGCAGGGCGCGAGCCACTTGTTCGAGGAGCCGGGCACCCTGGAAGCGGTCGTCACACTGGCCCGCGACTGGTTCGCGGCCCGCATCGGCAAGGGACATCGGCAGCCATGAAATTCCGCGACCGCACCGAGGCAGGCCGGCGCCTGGCCGAACGCCTGCTGCACCTGAAGGACAGCAGGCCGGTGGTCTTCGCCCTGCCACGTGGCGGCATTCCGGTGGCCGTGCCGATCGCGGAGGCGCTCGGCGCGCCGCTGGACCTGCTGTTGGTGCGGAAGATCGGCGCGCCGGGCCAGCCTGAACTCGCGCTCGGCGCCGTGGTGGAAGGCGATCCGCCGCAGACCGTGGTGAACGACGAGATCGTCGAGATGCTGGGCGTGCCACCCGACTTCGTCACCGAACAGGCGGCCGACCAGTTGGAGGAGATCAAGCGCCGGCGTCAATTGTGGCTGCGGGGCCGTGCGCCGGTTTCGCCGCATGACCGCACCGCCATCCTGGTGGACGATGGCATCGCCACCGGCGCTACCGCGCGCGCGGCGCTGCTCGCGCTCAAGCGCGCCGGCGCCGCGCGCCGCGTCCTCGCCGCGCCCGTAGCGCCGCCTGAGGTCGCCCATGCTTTGCGGAAGGATTGCGACGAGGTGGTGATCCTGGCCGAGCCTCCGCTCTTCGGCTCGGTCGGCGCCTACTACGGCGACTTCCGGCAGATCGAGGATGCGGAGGTGAACTCGCTGCTTGAAAGCGCAGCGGCATGGAAGCAGGCCGGGTGAGCGGGCCGCTGAGTCAGCAGCGCGCCTCGCCACGCCGGGACTGACGGGCAGGCCACGCCCCCTGCCAGGTCTTTCCGGAACGGCCGCTGGCCTCAGGCCCAGTCCTTCAGGGATGTCCTGCCTTCGTGCCTGGCGCGGTGGACGCAGCAGAACACGTGCCCACCCTCCTCCACCCCGTGCCCGACGATACGTACCCCGCAATGGGGGCAACTGGGTGCCACGGCCTGGATGGTACATTCGAAGCTGTCGAAGGCCCAGGTCCGGTCTTTCTTGATGACCTGGAAAGCCCTGTTGTAATCGATTCCGTATTGATAGCATGCAGGCATGCTGGCCTCTCCCCCCGGGGGATCCCGCCGCCACGGCAGAACGCCATGCGATCCGGCTTGTACCGAATCCACCGAGAGGAGCAGGAGCTTCGGACCGTCCGGCAGGATCGCTCGGCTGTGCCGCCTGGTGGGGCATGGCCCCGGTACCTGGCGCAACAGGACTTTGTCTTTGCGGCAAAGGAAAAGAGGATTAGGCTGCGCTGCCTCGGACGCCTCGCCGTCCGTCTGCCTGCGCGGCGCCGCGGGGCGGAGGGAGGCTTGTCATGAGCGACAACGCGGCCAGCTTCATCGGAGACATTCCGGAACACTATGACCGGGGCCTTGGTCCGCTGATCTTCAGCGACTGCGCGGCCGAGATGGCCCAGCGCGTCGCCGCGCTCTCCCCTTCGCGCGTGCTGGAAACGGCGGCGGGCACCGGCATCGTCACCCGCCGCTTGCGCGACCTTCTGCCCGAAGCCACAAGCCTGACGGCAACCGACCTCAACCCACCGATGATGGCGGTGGCACGCTCGAAATTCCGGGCAGACGAAGCCGTGGAGTTCCAGGTGGCCGATGCCACCGCCTTGCCCTACCCGGCAGGCAGCTTCGACACCGTCGTTTGCCAGTTCGGCGTGATGTTCTTCCCGGATCGGGAGCAGTCATTCCGTGAGGTCCGCCGCGTGCTCGTTCCCGGCGGGCATTACCTCCTCAGCGTCTGGGACGCGCATCGCTACAACCCGTTCGGCCGCATCGTGCATGAGGTCACCAGCCATTTCTTTCCCACCGACCCGCCGCAGTTCTATCGCGTGCCGTTCGGTTGCCATGAAATCGACCCGATCAAACAGTCCCTGCTCGATGCCGGATTCCTGGATATCAAGGTTGAGGTGCTGAGGTTGGAAAGGATGATTCCGGATGCCGGCGCCTTCGGGCGGGCACTGATCTACGGCAATCCATTGGTCGAACAGATCCGGCAGCGCGGCGGTGTCGATCCCGATGAGGTTGCTGCCGCCGTCGCCGAGGCGCTGCGGCGGGAATTCGGCAAGGACCCGGGTCGCATGCCGCTGCAGGCGATCATGTTCCAGGCACGCCTGCCGGCTGCGTGATCGAATCCTTTCGGCCTCGGGGCTGCCCGGCGTATCGGTGCCGCCGCCATGCACCAGGCGTTCAGCCATGCACCGCCGGGCCATGAGCCCGGTGACGGAGACAGCACATGGCCGAAGCCCTCTCGGACACAGAAGCAGGAAGAAATCCTGCCAGATCCGACACACAGGTGCTCATCATCGGCGCCGGCCCGACCGGTCTGGTGCTCGCCCTCTGGCTATCCCGCCTCGGCGTCCGCTTCCGCATCATCGACAGGGCGGCAGAGCCCGGGGTCGCATCGCGGGCGCTCGGTGTGCAGGCACGCACGCTCGAATTCTACCGCCAGCTTGGCCTGGCGGAGAGCGTGATCGAGCACGGGCTGGCATTCGCCGCCGCGAATATCTGGGTGCGCGGCGCTCACGCGGCACGTGCTGCTCTCGGCGAGATGGGCAAGGACCTCAGCCCCTACCCCTACATACTGATCCTGCCGCAGGACGAGCATGAGCGGCTCCTGATCGCCCGGCTCGCGGCGGCCGGTGTGGCGATCGAGCGGCAGACGGAGCTCCTAGGGTTCGACGATGCCGGCTCTCAGGTGAAGGCGCGGTTGAAGCACCCGGACGGAACGGAGGCCGCCTGCGAGGCGGACTACATCGCCGGCTGCGACGGTGCCCATTCCCGGGTGCGGGAGGTCATCGGCGCCGGCTTTCCGGGCGGAACCTATGAGCATCTGTTCTACGTGGCCGATATGCAGGCGGATGGGCCGGTGGTGAACGGCGAATTGCATGTGGCGCTCGACGACAGCGACTTCCTGGCCGCCTTCCCCATGAAGGGACCAGGGCGCGTGCGGCTTGTCGGCATGGCGGTAGCGCCCGCGGAAGGGCAGGCGGCACCTGTCTGGGATGATATGCGCAGGGCCGTTGTCATGCGGCTCGGCATCGGGGTCGAGCGGGTAAACTGGTTCTCGACCTATCATGTCCACCACCGCGTAGCCGGGCACTTCCGTCGCGGCCGGGCCTTCCTGCTTGGCGATGCCGGCCACATCCACAGCCCCGTGGGCGCGCAGGGCATGAACACGGGCATCGCCGACGCAGGGAACCTTGCCTGGAAGCTGGCCGCGGTGCTCCAGGGCCGTGCGGCACCGGCACTCCTGGACAGCTATGAACCCGAACGGATCGCCTTCGCGCGGCGCCTGGTCGCGACCACCGATCGGGTTTTCACGCTGGTGACCAGCCCCGGCCCCCTCGCCCGGTTCGTCCGGACCCGGATAGTGCCGCGCCTCCTTCCTCGGCTGGCGCGGTCGGCGGCGTTCCGGCGGTTCATGTTCCGCACCGTTTCGCAGATCGGGGTACAGTACCGCGCCAGCCCGTTGAGCGAAGGGCGCGCGGGGCGCATCCACGGCGGGGATCGCCTGCCCTGGGTTGACGGAGAGGGAGAAGCGGCCATGCGCGGCAGCGACAACTTCGCCCCGCTCGCCTCGCTCGACTGGCAGGCTCATGTCTATGATGCGCCTGGCTCGGCGCTTGAGACAGCATGCCGGGCGCGAGGCATTGCCTTTCACAGCTTCGCTCCAAGCGGGGGTGCGGCGCGGATTGGGTTGACAGCAGGCGCGGCGTATCTGGTCCGGCCGGATGGTTATGTCGGCCTGGCAGATCCCACCGCGGACCCGGCCAGGCTGGCACGCTATCTCGACACGCACGGCATCATCTCGCGGCGGTGATGCCGCCTGCCTCGTCCGTCGCGCCGGACAAGCGGCTTCGGGGCCGGCTGTGAAGGCAGCCTCTCGCCGGCGCATGCACATTCGTGCATGCCCGGCCTCCCTCACTGCCGCCGGAGCAGGAAGGCGAGGCTGTCCCAGAAATCCAGATCCCGGGTCCCGTTGCGCAGCACGGCGAAGCCTGCACGGTCTGCCATGCAGGCCAGGTCGGAACGATCCTTTGCCTCACCACGGTAGCTGAAATTCAGGATCACCAGGCAGCCGCCCGGGCGAAGGATGCGGGCCGCCTCCGCCACATGCCGTTCCGCAAGCTCCAGCCCGGCCTGAACGAGGTAGGGAAAGACATCCACCGCCAGCACCAGGTCGAAGGATGCATCGCGCTGCGGCGACAGGTCGTAGCCGGAACATGCTTCGAAGCGAAGGCCGCTGATCCCGGCGCAGCGGGTGCGCGCCTCCTCGATCATGCCGGGGGAGACATCCAGACCGAGCACGCTGCCGGCCTGCGGCGCCAGGGCCGCGGCCAGCCGACCGATGCCGCAGCCGAGATCGAGCACCGCCGGGCAGCCTTCCAGCAGCCCGAGCCCGCTCAACCATTCCACCACTTCATTTGTTGCCCGTTCCAGCAGCGCGGGGCTGCCCAGGGAATAGGCGGCGACACTGGCTTCCGGGCTGATGCGGACCAGGCGGTCGAACATGGCACGGCTGGCCGCGATTCCCGCCTCGGCGGACACCGCCGGGCCGTGCTCCGCACCGGCCTCCACCAGCCGTTGCAGAACCCCAAGGCCAGCGCGTTGCTGCTGCGCCAGATCCAGCAAATCTGCCATGCGCATGCCCGCCCCGGACGGTACCGAAGCCGAAAGCGCTTCGAGACCGGCAATGACCGACGCTGCCGTCATGCCCGACAGCAGCAGCCGCATCAGCGCGACAGCCGAGGAGATATCGCCGCGGAGATAGTCCTCCAGAATCGGGCGCATCCTGTCCGGTGCCTGCGGAAGCCAGCCACGCGACGGTTCGGCCGTCATGCGGATCAGGCCAGGAAGGAGGCACCGGTCCGCCACGAACCGATGCTGAAGAATTCCGCCAGCGTCGCCGCCACATCGGCAAAGCTTTCACGGGTTCCGAGCGCGCCGCAGCGCGCGCCATGCAGGACCAGCAGCGGCACCTCTTCCCGCGTGTGGTCGGTACCGTGGAAGGTCGGGTCGTTGCCATGGTCCGCGGTGATGATGACAAGGTCGTCCGTCCGGCATTCCGGCAGGAAGCCGCCCAGCCAGGTATCGAATTCGGCCAGAGCGCGCGCATAGCCTTCCGGGTCGCGGCGATGGCCATGAACCGTGTCGAAGTCCACGAGGTTGGCAAAGACCAGGCCGGCGCCCATATCGCGCCACAGCTCGGCGATACGCTGCATGCCCTCGGCATTCGACTCCGTTGGATGTGTCTCGGTAATGCCCTGGCCGGCGAACAGATCCGCGGTCTTGCCCACGGCGACGACGGGTATTCCAGCCGCACTGATCGCGTCCAGGACGGTCGGCGGCGGGCGCATGGAGAAGTCATGCCGCCCTGGGGTGCGGGTGAAGGCGCCAGGGCTGCCGATGAAGGGGCGGGCGATGACGCGCCCGATGTGCCAGGCATCGGCATGGCGCCGCGCCACCTCGCAGATCGTGTAGAGGCGCTCTGGCGGTATCACCGCCTCATGCGCCGCGATCTGCAGCACCGAGTCCGCCGAGGTATAGAGGATCGGCTGCCCGGTCCGCAGATGCTCTTCCCCCAGATCGGCGATGACCCGGGTGCCGCTGGCCGGGATATTGCCCAGGAAGCGAAGGCCGGTCTCCTGTTCGATCCCCTGGACCAAGGCATCGGGAAAACGGTCGAAAACAGCGAAGGGCTGCTCAAGGACCACACCGGCGATCTCCCAGTGGCCGGTGGTGCTGTCCTTGCCCGCCGATCGTTCGCGCATGCGGCCGTGGCGAGCGCGCGGCGGCGCGGCATCCTCCAGCCCCATGATGCGGCCCAGGCCGAGCGAATGGAGCGCCGGCAGGTGGAGCAGGCCGCGCTGGCGCAGATGACCGAGCGTGTCGGCGCCGGCATCGCCATAGGCCGCGGCATCCGGTGCACCGCCGACGCCGACACTGTCCAGCACGATGACCAGGCTGCGCATCATGTCCTCCCGATGGCCGGCGGAATCAGGACGCGGCGGAAGGTCGGGCTGTCCACGGCGCCCCAGAAATACTTGTAGCGCTCACGGCCCCGCAGGAAGTCAATGCTGGCGATGCCTTCCGCGATGGATTCCGCAACCACATGGCCGATCAGCAGCATCCCCGGGCTGAGCCGCTCCAGCGCCGGGTCGAAGCCGCCGATATAGAGGTAGAGCCGCCGCGCTTCGCGGCCTGGCGGATCAATCAGCGCATAGATCGCTGCCACGATCTCACCCTCCAGCCGCAGCGCGTAGAAGCGCAGCAGGCCGCTGTGCAACAGCCCGGGCAATGCCTCGGCATGTGCTGCCTGAACCGCGGCGTCGGCAAGGACGCCGGCTTCCTCGCGCGTGGCCCAACGCGCCGCATGCAGCCGCAGCAGGGCCTGGTAGAACTCCTCCAACTGGCGGCATCCGGCGCATTCCCATTGCAGCGTCCCGGCCTGTTCCGCGCGCCGGCGGTGGGTGCGCAGGTCGCGCAGGGTCTTTTGCGAGACGAGCCTGCCCAGTTCCTCGAACCGCCCCGGCAGATGCAGGACAGGGCAGGGCTCCGCCCCTTCGCTCCGCGTGCTCCAGCCGGGTGGTGCAGGCGCTTCGAGCAAGGGCGAGCCTGGGCGGAGCTGTGGCCAGTCCGCTTCGGCGAAGCGCAGGTGGCATGTTGCGAGATGCTGCCAGGCAAGCTGCATCACCTCGCCCTCGTATCCGGGCCGGATGAGGGCGTCGAGGTAATCGGTCGTGCCGATGCCCAGCGGGAACAGGCGTGGGCCTTCGTCCTGCGGCGTGTAGCGGTAGAAGGGCAGCAGCCCGACCAGTTCCTTGCCCTCACGCACTGCCAGGGTCAGCAACTCTCCCTGGCCGACATGACGCCACCAGGGAATCAGCCAATCCGGTGACTGGAACGGCGTGGCCATGGGCACCCGCATCCAGAGACTGGCCCATTCAGGGCGCAACCGCTCCAGCTCCTCCGTGCATGTGGCTTCCTCGATGCGCAGCGGACCATCAGGCGAAGGCGGCACGGGCACCTCCAGCACGGGTGAGCCGCGCGTACAGACCAACATACCGCGCCACCATCGCATCGGCGGAGAAGCGCCGGCGGGCGGCCGCGCGGCAGGCTTCCCGGTCCAACCTGCCGACCTCCCGGATCGCCAACGCCATTTCCCGTGGGGTCTCCACCAGGAAGCCGGTCACGCCATGCTTGACGATCTCGGGCAAGGCACCGGACGGGAAGGCGATGACGGGCGTGCCGCAGGCCAGCGCCTCCATCGCCACAAGGGAGCTGGTTTCCGGTGCCAGGCTGGTGGAAAGCAGACAGCGTGCCGCACTCAGCAAGCGCCGCTTGCGGGCAAAGCCGACCGGCCCGAGGAAGCGATGCGGCCCATTCGCCAGCAAGGGCAGGACCGCCTCCTGCCAGTAGCGTTCATGCTCGGCATAGGGGAAGACCTGGCCGCCGAGCAGTACCGGCAGGCCGGCCAGGCTACCGGCTTCCAGCGCCTGGTGCTGGTTCTTCTCCGGGCAGATGCGGCCCAGGTTCACGGCGAAGCCGCGGCGTGAAACCCTGGTGGCCAATTCCTCCACCGGCACGCCATTCAGGATCGGTGCCAGCAGCGTCGGGCAGGGCGGGCATTCGCGGTGCTGCGCCTGGGACACTGCATGCAGCCAGGTGTCCGGCCGCGTCAGGCGGAAGATTCCCTGCGGATACCAGGTTGGCGGCAGATGCAGCGTAACCAGGACCGGGATCCCGGGAGGCGGCAGATACCGCTCGAAGTCCAGCCCATGCATGTGCACAAGGTCGATCGCCTGGTGTCGCAGCACATCCAGGAGATTTCGGCGATGCGCCGCCTGCACCTGCTGGCGCAGGGCATCGGTGATCGGCCCGCGAGGCAGGCTGGTGGCGGCTAATCGGCCAGCGGCCACCGAGCCCTCGGCGGCGAGCACGACCGAATTATGGCCCATTTGGGTGAGGAGGTGGTCGAGGCGGCTCAGCACCTGCTCGGCACCGCCCACGGCATCCGGGCCGACCGCAGCGAAGGGATAGGCAACCTGCAAAACGGTGAGCCTCATGCCGTGCCTCCGCCGCACAGCTTTCCCCAGGCCTCCGCAGCAAGCTGGCGGAAGCCTTCGCCGGTCATGCCCCAGGGGAAATCCTCATAGAACAGCCGGCCGGCATGCGGCGGATGGGTGAAGTCGTATGCTGGTGCGGCGCGCAGCACTTCCGCGCCCGGCGGGAAGGCTGCCAGGACCTGTTTCTGGCTGGTGAAGCAGTCGATCATCCGCTGCTTCAGCGCACAGGCGGCGGGTGAGAGCGTGATTTCCACCGCATCCTGGCCCTCGGCTGGCAGGAAACGGCCGGTTTCCATGCCGGCCGACCCGGCATGATAGCTGGCCATTTCCAGCAGCAGCGGCGGCAAGGCGGCACCCAGGCAGCGTACCGCGGCCTGCACGCCGAAGGCCGTTGCGTCATGGTCGGGATGGCCGCCTTCGTAGGGGTGGGTTACCAGGATGGCCGGGCGCCGGGCTTCGATCATCCTGGCAATGCGGCAGGCAAGCTCCGGCAGATGCAGTGCCGCCTGTTGGTCCGGGATTCCGAGTTCCAGCGCACGCTCAGCACCAATTCCGGCAAGCGCCAGGGCCGCCAGCAATTCGCCTCGGCGCGCCCGCGCATATGCATCCACGTCGGTGAAACCATGGGCCCGGGCATCCTGGCCGTCGCGTGGCGCGCCATCCGTGACATGCAGGATCGTCACATTGCGCAGGCGCGCCAACTGGCCCCCGAGCCCGATCACCTCATCATCCGGATGGGCGACGACGATCAGGACAGGCAAGCCCGTGGAGCCTTTCCCGGAGGCGATCCAGGTGAGGAATGCCGCCGCATCCATCGGCGTTCAGCGGCCGATGGCCGGCGATGCCGAAGGCGTCGCGTCATTGGCCGGCAACTGGTCGGGCCGCGCCGCGGCATCACGCAAGGCGGCGCGCTGCTGCAGGGCCCGGAAGGGAAGCACGGCCTCATCTGCGGCGCGGGGCCGGTTGGCCAGCAGCGCCACGGCCTCCCGGTAGCCGTGGATGGTGCCGACATCCACATAGGTTTCCCCGGCGCGGACACCCTGGGCCATCCCGCCCCGGGCCAGCCATGCATTGACTAGCGTGCCGATATACTCGTCGCCGCGCCCTGGCTCGCGCCACAGGGCGTGCAGTTCCTGAAGGACCCTGCCGGGCATCTTGAAAGCACCCCAGACCCAGCGCGAGCGGGCACCCCGCTGCTTCACCTCGATCGCCTCCACCCGCCCGCGCGCATCGGTGACGACCGCATCGAAGAATTCCGGATGCTCGACCGGGAAGAGGAGGAAGGAGAGCCTGTCATCGGGCAGCCGATTGAGGCCATCTTCCGGGAACCAGATCGTGTCGGGCAGGCCGATCACCACAGGCTCCTCCGCACCGATGAAAGGGGTGGCGCAGAAGATCGCGTCGCAGAGCCCCGCCGGCTCGGCCTGCACCACATAAGCGATCCGGGCCGGGCCGATTCGGGCCCCATAGTAGTTGATGATATCGCTCTTGCCCGGGGCGATGACGAAACAGATCTTGTCCACGCCGGCGGTGATCATGCGTTCGATGAGATGTTCGCTGACGGCACGCGGGCGTTCGATATCACCTTCCAGGCGGGTGCCAACCGGCAGCAATTCCTTCGAGAACGCCAAGGGCTGAATGCGGCTGCCGATGCCGGCCGCCGGGATGATGCCCCACATGCTCAGACCTCCACATCCGCCGGCTTGGCGCCAATGCTTTCCAATGCCGCCTCCAGCTCGGCCGCGCGGCGGTCACAGCCATGCTCCTCCAGCGTGCGCTGGCGGGCGCGTTCCGCAATGCGGCGCCTCTCGTCCTCACTCAATTCCAACGCGGCCACGGCGTCCTCGGTGCAGCGAGCGATCAGGATTTCCTCGCCGGGCGTGTAGAAATGGTCCAGGCCTTCCCACCAGTCGCTGAGGACCGGCGTGCCGCAGGCGGCGGCTTCGAACAGGCGGCCGGAGGGACACCAGCCCAGCGCCGCCATGGCACGCCGGGTGACGTTCAAGGTCAGGCGCGAGGCGCAGAAGAATGCCGGATGCAAGGGTGGCGGCATGTGCCGCACGAAGAAGATGTTCTCCGTCCAGGGAAATTCCTTCGGATACTGCGCGCCGCCAATGACGAAGCGCCGCTGCGGCAGGCGCCGCGCCGGTTCGATGAAGAGCTGTTCGAGCGTGGCCTGCCGGTCTTCGGCATAGGTGCCCAGATAGGACAGATCGGCCTGATACTCCGCAACGGGCGTCACTGGCCGATGGGTGTCGGGATCCACGCTGCCATAAAGCGGCGCGACGCGGCAGGCGCCGAGTTCGACACGCAGTCGTTCCAGTGCCGCACCGCCGGTGTAGCTCAGCGCGAGATCGAAGCCGGAAAGTCCGCCGCTTGGCAGGTAGGCCGGCCGCTCGCCCACGGCTAGGCGATCCAGGGTTACCGGCGTGTCGAGGTCGTAGAAGACCCGCACCGCGACCGTGGAGGATAGCACCAATTCGGAGGCAATAGCGCCATCGGCGCAGTAGGAGGTCACCATGCCGATATCGGCGCCGGCCAATTCGCGCATGGCATCCTGCCGCACGCTGTTCCAATCCGGGTAGACCACTGTCTTGAGGCCCGGCATCCCGGTGAAGTCACGCGCCCCGGCGTACCAGGGAGCATCGCGTTCGAAAAAGACGATCTGATGGCCCCGCCTCAACAGGGCACTGCACAGGGCCCGCCATATGGTCGCATGCCCATTGCCCCAGGAGGAGGTGATGGTCAGACCGAACACCACAAACTTCATCAGGCCCACGCCTCCGCGACGTCCACTGGCGCAACGCGGAACTGGCCGCGGAATTTTCCGCGGGTGGCAGTCGTGATGACCCGCGGAACGCCCCGAACGGCAACGTGAATGGAGGCCTGCTCCACACGGTTACTTTATGTCGCGTGAAATTCCACCATGACGCTCATCGGGCGGCAGCCACGCGGAGTGGGTGCAGGCCACAGCCCGCACCCGCCCGTCAGCCGGGATGCCGGTCAGAAGCCCATATCGCCCATGCCCCCCATTCCGCCTGGGGCGCCGGCCGGCGCCGGCTTCTTCTCGGGATGCTCGGCCACCATGGCTTCGGTGGTGATCAGCAGGGCAGCTACCGACGCGGCATCCTGCAGCGCCGTGCGCACGACCTTGGTCGGGTCGATGATGCCGGCCTGGACGAGATCCTTGTACTCGTCCGACTGGGCGTCATAGCCGTAGGCATAGGTCTCATTGCGCAGGACCTCCCCAGCCACCACGGCGCCGTCCTGGCCGGCATTCTCCGCGATCTGGCGCAGCGGCATCTGGGTCGCGCGGCGCACGATCTCGATGCCGACCTCCTGGTCGCGGTTCTCCGCGGTCAGGCCGGCAAGTGCCTTGCTGGCGCGGGCCAGGGCTATTCCGCCACCCGGCACGATACCTTCCTCGACCGCGGCGCGGGTCGCGTGCATGGCATCGGTGACACGGTCCTTGCGCTCCTTCACCTCGACCTCGGTGCTGCCGCCGACGCGGATGACCGCCACGCCGCCCGCCAGCTTCGCCAGGCGCTCCTGCAGCTTCTCGCGGTCGTAGTCCGAGGTGGTCTCCTCGA
>JAEWCI010000087.1 GCA_023390705.1 Pseudomonadota bacterium | reverse complement strand
GGGCGGTCGGGGGCGCGTTCGTCCCCCCCCCCCCGCCGCAGTCCTCACGCCGCCGCGGCGAAGCGGCGCTTGTGGAAATCGGCGCCGCCGAACAGCGCATCAATGGCCAGCAGCCGCTTCGCGTAATGCGCGACGGCCACTTCCTCGCACATGCCCATGGCGCCATGGAGCTGGATGGCCTGGTGCGCGATGAAGCGGGCATTCTGGCCGATGCGCGCCTTGGCCGCCGAAACCGCCCGCACCCTTTCGCGCGGCGCGTCCTCCAGCCTGAGCGTCGCCAGGAGAAGGAGGGAGCGCGCTTCCTCGCAGGCCACGTACATGTCCGCCAACCGGTGCTGCAGCGCCTGGAAATCCGCCAGGGCCCGGCCGAATTGCCGGCGCTGCTTCAGGTATTCCACCGTCGTCTCGTGCAGCACCTCCATCGCGCCCACAGCCTCGGCGCAGAGCGCGGCGATGGTGCGGTCCACCGCCTCCTCGAGCAGCGGCCAGCCCTGGCCCTCGGTGCCGAGCAGCGCCGATTCGGGTAGCGCCACGCCATCCAGCCGCAGGGTGGAGGCGCGGCGGCCATCGGCGGTGACGTAGTCGGCGCGCTGCAATCCGGCTGCGGCGGCCGGCAGCAGGAAGAGCGAGAAGCCGGCCTCGGTCATCGTCGTCAGGATGAAGGCATGGGCGCTGTTGCCGGCGGGCACGAAGCTTTTCGCGCCTTCCACCACCCAGCCCGCGCCGGCGCGGCGCGCCCTGGTTTCCACGCGCTGCAGGGCGAAGCGCTGGCCCGTCTCCACCGCCGCCAAAGCGAGGCGCAGCCCGCCTTCCATCAGCAGCGCCAGCTCCTCCCGCCGGCTGCATTGCGCCAGCAGCCGGGCGCTCAGCACCGCGGTTTCGATCACCGGCTGCGCCACCAGGCCCCGGCCCAGCCCTTCGGCCAGCAGCATCACCTCGACCGGGCCACCGCCCAGCCCGCCCAGCGATTCCGGCACTGCCAGGCCAAGCCAGCCCATGGCGGCGATCTGCCGCCAGCCTTCCTCCGGCAGCTCCGCCTCACCGGTGTTCAGCCGGCGCCATTGCGCCACATCCACCTGGTCGCGGCAGAAGCGGGCCACGCTGTCGCGCAGCAGGATCTGTTCCTCGGTCAGCGAGAAATCCATCTCACACCCCGATCAGGCGCTTGGCCACCAGCGTGCGCTGGATCTCGGAACTGCCGCCATAGATGGTGGCGGCGCGGAAATGCAGGTAGTTGCGCATCAGATGCGGCGAAACCTCCGGCAGGGCGGCATTCTCCAGCGCGTGGAACAGGGCCGCGTCGTAGCCCGCCACCTCCACCATCATCTCGGTGATACGCTGCAGCAGCTCGCTCGCCCGCAGCTTCAGGATGGAGGAGCGCGCCCCCGGCTCCCGCCCGGCCGACATCTCCGCCAGCACGCGGAGCGTCGTCATCTCCAGCGTCATCACCTCGATCTCAAGCTGGGTGAGGCGGTCGGCGAAGAGCGGGTCCTCGGCCAGCGGCCGGCCGTCATCGCCCGGCGCCGCGGCGGCCAGGGCGTGCAGGCGCTGCACGCCGCGCTTCAGCCGGCGATGCGTGGCGCCCACGCCGCGTTCGCGGTCCAGCAGGAATTTGCCGTAGCTCCAGCCCTGGCCTTCCTCACCGATGCGGTTGGCCACCGGCACCCGCACCTCGTCGAGGAAGATCTCGTTGATGTGGTGGGCGTGGTCCAGGGTGATGATGGGCCGCCGCGTCAGGCCGGGGCTGTCCATCGGGATCAGCAGCATGGTGATCCCTTCCTGGCGCTTGCCCCCTGCCCCGCCGGTGCGCACCAGGGTGAACATCATGTCCGCCCATTGCGCGAAGGTGGTCCATACCTTGTGGCCGGTGACGACATAGTGGTCGCCGTCCCGCACCGCCTTGGTCTGCAGGGCGGCGAGGTCGGAACCTGCCTGACGTTCGGAATAGCCCTGGCACCACCAGGTCTCGCCCGAGAGGATGCCGGGTAGCCAGCGCGCCCGCTGCTCATCCGTGCCGAAAGTGTAGAGCACCGGCCCGATCAGGCTGAGGCCGTAATGCGCCTGGGGCGGTGCATCGGCGGCGCTTGCCTCCTCCTCGAAGAGGTAGCGCTGGGTCAGGGTCCAGCCGGTGCCGCCATGCTCCTTCGGCCAGGACGGCGCCGCCCAGCCGCGGGCGTGCATGATGCGCTGCCAGGCGACGTAGTCCTCCTTCCCCAGCTTCTCCTGCCGCCGCATCTTGTCGCGCAGCGCGGGCGGCAGCCTGGCGGCGATGAAGGCGCGCACTTCCTCGCGGAAGGCGATGTCCTCGGGGGAAAAGTCCAGTCTCATAGGGTGATGTTCCGCGCCCGGATCACCTCGGTCCACAGTGCCAGTTGCTCGGCCAGGAAGCGGCCGAATTCCGCCGGGCCGTCGGCATGCGCCTCCAGCGAATCCTCGCGGAACATCGCCCTGATCGGCTCGGTCTGCGCCACTTGGCGAATGTCCTCGGCGATGCGCGCGCGCAGCGGCTCCGGCACCGCCGTAGGCGCGAAGAAGCCGTAGAAGGTGCGCGCCGAGGCGTCGAAGCCGCTTTCGATCATGGTCGGCACTTCCGGCGCGATCTCCTGCCGGAAGGGCGTGACGACGGCCAGCGCCCTTACCTTGCCTTCCCGCGCAAGGCGCATGGAGGAGGGCGAATCGAACATGGCGTTGATGTGCCCGGCCAGCAGATCCGTCATCGCCGGTGCGGTGCCACGATAGGGTACATGCACGATGTCGATGCCAGCCTTCCAGGCGAACAGCTCCGCCGCGAGATGCGGCGTGGAGCCGACGCCGGAGGAGCCGAAGCGCAGCGCGCCGGGCCGCGCCTTCGCCCAGTCCCGCAATTCCTGCACCGTGGTGACGGGAATGGAAGGATGCACGAAGAGGATGCCGCCGCCGAGCGCGATGCGGCAGAGCGGCGACAGCGCCTTCGGGTCATAGGCCAGGTTGCGGAACAGGATCTGGTTGGTGATCATGCCCATGCTGCCCAGCAGCAGGGTATGGCCATCCGGCGCCGCATTGGCCACCGCCGCCGCGCCGATCGCCGCCGCGCCGCCCGGCTTGTTGCTGGTGACGACGGATTGCCCCCAGCGTTCCGAAAGCGGAGCGGCGAAGGCACGGGCGTAGCGGTCCGTGGGCCCGACCGCCGCATAGGGCACCACGAATTCCACCGGGCGGGAGGGGAAGCCCCCCTGCGCCCGGGCAGGCAGCGCGGCGGCCGCGAGGCCGCCCGCCAGCAGCACGCGCCGCCGCATGGCTCAGCGCCCCTTGAACACGGGCTTACGCTTTTCCAACTGCGCCCGCCGCGCTTCCAGCGCGTCCTCGGTCTTGGAAAGCTCGAAAGTGAAGTTCTGCTCGAAGCGGTAGGCGTCCTTCGGCGGCATCAGCGCCACCAGATTGCAGGACAGCTTGGCGTATTTGATGCCGAGCGGGCTCTTGCCGGCGATCTCATGGGCGATCTTCATCGCTTCCGGCATCAACTGGTCCTGCGGCACGCAGGCCTCGATGACGCCAAGGCGGTACAGTTCCGCCGCGGTCAGCTTCATGCCGGTGAACATCATGCGGCGCTGGCGCGACTTGCCGACCAGTTCGCGCAGCATCGCCGCGCCGCCCGCCAGGCCCACATCGATCTCCGGCATGCCGAACACCGCTTCCTCGGCCGCCAGCATGATGTCGCAGCTTGCCATCAGGCCGAAGCCGGCGCCCAGCGCCGCGCCGTTCACCGCGCAGATCACCGGCTTGCTGCATTCCTTGATGGCATTGCCGGTCTCGCGCGTCAGCCGGTTGTGCCGCCAGTAGTCGCCGGGCTTGTTGGGGTCCGGCCGCTGCTTCAGGTCGGCGCCGGCGCAGAACACCTTGCCCTTCGCCGTCAGCACCACCACGCGGATATCGTCGCGGTCCGTCGCGGCGTCGAAGATCTCGATCAGCCGGTCCCGCATTTCCCAATTCACCGCATTGACCGGCGGGCGGTTCAGCGTCGCCACCGCCACATAGTCGGAAACCTCCAGCGTCACCACGTCCGAGGACATCGTCTCTCTTCCCTATTCCAACCTGATTCCGGCGCGGGTGATGACCTCGCGCCACTTGATGGCTTCGTCACGCAGCACCTTCGCCAGTTCCTCCGGCGTGCTGCCGATGGATTCCACGCCGAGCGAATCATTGCGCTGCCTGATCTGCGGTTCCCGCATGCAGGCGGCGATCTCGCGCGACAGGCGCTCGATGACCGGCGCCGGCGTGCCGCTGCGCACGGCGATGTAGTTGAACACCGTGACCTCGTAGCCCGGCAGCACCTCCCCCACCGTCGGCAGGTTCGGCAGCAGCGGGTTGCGCGCCGCCGAGGTCACGCCCAGGCCGCGCACCGCGTCACGGGTCAGCAGCGGGATCATCACGCTGAGGCTGTCGAAGGAGATCGGCACATTGCCGGCCACCAGGTCCTGCAAGGCCGGGCCGCTGCCGCGATAGGGCGCATGGGTGACGTCCACCCCCGCCTGCAGCTTGAACAACTCCCCGGCGAGATGCGGGCCGGAGCCGACGCCGGGGCTGCTGTAGGCGAAGTGCCCGGGCCGGGCCTTGGCCAGCGCGATCAACTCGGAAAGGTTCCGCGCCGGCACCGAGGGATGCACCGCAATGGCATAGCTGGAACGGGTGATGAGGCTGACCGGCGCGAAATCCCGCACCGGGTCGTAGGGCAGCTCCTTCATCAGGATCGGGTTGATCGTGAGCTGCCCGGGCGTGCCGTAGAACAGCGTGTAGCCATCGGCCGGCGCGGTGGCGACGGCCTGCGCCGCCAGCGTGCCGCCGGCGCCGCCCTTGTTTTCCACCACGATGCTCTGGCCGAGCCGCCGCCCCAGCGCATCCGCCAGCAACCGCCCCTGGTTGTCGGCGCCGCCGCCCGGGGCGAAGGGGATCACCAGCCGGATCGGCCGGTTCGGCCATTCCTGGGCCAGCGCCGGCGCCGCCAGCAGCGCCGCGCCAGCCGCGAGCAGCGCGCGACGGCTAGTCACGCAGGATGACCGCATCGACACCGTATCCTCCCTTGGGCAGGGCAATGAAGGGGTTGACCTCGACGCTCTGCGCTTCCGGATGCGCCTCGGCGAAGCGGGAGAGTGCGACCAGCGCCCCGGCCAGCGTATCGAGGTCCGCCTTGGGCCGGCCACGCGCGCCGTCCAGCAGGGCGAAGCCCTTGATGGAACGGATCAGCCGCAGCGCCTCGGCCTTGCTCAGCGGCGCCAGGCGGAAGCCGACATCGCGGAACACCTCGACGAAGACGCCGCCGAGGCCGAACATGATGAGCGGGCCGAAGACCGGATCCCGCGTCATGCCCAGCACCGTTTCCACCCCGCCCCTCAGCATGGGGGAGACGAGGCCGCCGGTGATGCGGGCCCGTGGCGCCTTGGCCCGCACCTCCGCCATCATGGCATCCCAGCCGGCGCGCAGCGCGGCGGCGTCGCGCAAATCCAGCCGCACCCCGCCGACTTCCGACTTGTGCGCCAGATCGGGCGAGAGGACCTTCAGAACCACCGGGTAGCCCACCGCTTCGGCGGCGGCGCAGGCTTCCTCCGCGCTCGTCACCTCGCGCGCCGGAACGAAGGGCAGGCCGGCGGCTTCCAGCAGCCGGCGGCAGGCGGCCTCGTCCAACGCGCCTTCCGGCAGGCGCTGCGGTGGCGGCGGTTCGGCGATGGTGCCGCTTTCCTTCTGCCGCTCCCCAAGCCAGGCGAGGGCGGCGGCCGCCTTCACCGCGTCGTTCGGGTCCTCGAAAGTGGCGAAACCCTTATCCAGCAACATGGCGCGGGTTTCCGTCGGGGCGCGCAGGCTGAACAGGAAGGCGGAATCCGGATAGGCGGCGCGCAGCCGCTCCATCTCCGGCAGCATGGCCTCCAGCCGCTCGGTATTCTCCGCCATGAAGGCAAGGAAGCCGACCACCAAATCGAACTTGCCGTGCCGCAGCATCATCTCGAGGATGCGGTTGAAGGCGGTCTTGTCGTTGGCGATCTGCGCCGTGGTGTCCACCGGGTTGCGCGGCCCGGCGAAGCTGATGACGCTGCGGATCTCCGCCTGCCCCTCCGGCGGGATGGCGGGCATCTTCAGCCCGTTCGCCGCCGCGGCATCGGCCAGGAAGGCGCCGGCGCCGCCGGAGATGGTGATGACGCCCATGCGCCGCCCGCGCGGCAGGCCGCCCGCGACGCAGGCCGCGGCGACATCGGCGGCTTCCGCCAGCGAGC
>JAEWCI010000140.1 GCA_023390705.1 Pseudomonadota bacterium | reverse complement strand
CCCCGGCGCCGCCGGGCCCATGGGGGGCCATGACATGGTGTTCGACGTGGCGTTGCTGCTGCCCTCACGCCGTGATGCCCAGCTTCTCCGCCAGGCCGATGCGCTGCAGCTTGCCGGTGGCGCCCTTCGGGATTTCCGGCAGGAACACCACCTTGCGCGGCACCTTGAAGTCCGCCAGATGCTTGCCCGCGAATTCGCGCAGCTCGCGCTCGGTCAGCGGCATGCCTTCGCGCAGCACCACCGCGGCGCCCACTTCCTCGCCCAGCATCGGGTGCGGGATGGAGAAGGTCAGCGCCTGGGCCACGGCCGGGTGCTCGGACAGCACGCCATCCACCTCCAGGGGGCTCACCTGCTCGCCGCCGCGCTTGATGAGTTCCTTCAGGCGGCCGGTCAGCATCAGGTAGCCGTCCTTGTCGAACATCCCCTGGTCGCCGGTGCGGAACCAGCCATTGATGAAGGCCTTGGCATTGGCTTCCGGGTTCGCCTCATAGCCCAGGGTCACGTTGGGGCCACGGATCACCACCTCGCCTATCGAACCCTGCGGCAGGATGGTGCCGTCATCATCCATGATGGCGACCTCCGGCCCTGCCGGCAGGCCGACCAGGCCGGGCTTCTGCGGCCGCGGCGGCAGCGGGTTGGAACACATCTGGTGGCTGGCCTCGGTCATGCCGTAGGCCTCGATCACCGGGGCGCTGAAGGCAGCGGCCAGATCCCTCATCGCCTGGGCCGGCAGGCTGGCCGAGGAGCTGCGGATGAAGCGCAGCGGGGCGCGGGCGATGATCTCCCTGTTGCGCCCGGCGCGGGCGAGGATCGCCTGATGCATGGTCGGCACGGCCGTGTACCAGGTCGGCCGCTCGGCATCGAGCCAGGCGAAGAAGCGCAGGGCGTTGAAGCCCGGCGTGCAGATCACCGAGCCGCCGCCGGCCAGCGAGGCCAGCGTTGCCGCCATCAGCCCATGGATGTGGAACAGCGGCATCACGTTCAGGCAGGCATCCTGGGGCGCCAGCGCCAGGGTGCGGGCAATGTTGCGGGCGGAGGCGCAGACATTGGCATGGGTCAGCGGCACGATCTTTGGCCGCGCCGTGGTGCCGGAGGTGTGCAGCACCAGCGCCACGTCATCCACCGTGGCCGGACCGGATTGCGCGGCGCTGCCGGGGCTGCCGCCTTCCAGGGTGAAGTCGCCGGCCGCCTCGCCCGGTACCAGCTCCAGTACCGGCACGCCGAGCCGGGTGGCGACGGAGCGGGCCGGGGCTTCCTCGGCCCCCCGCATCACGACAAGCGCCTTGGCCCTGAGATCGGTGAGGTAGAACTCGAATTCCTCCTCCTTGTACGCCGGGTTCAGCGGTGCCGTCGTCGCGCCGCAGGCGATGGCGACGAAGCTCGTCGCCATTTCGGGGCCATTCGGCAGGACGATGGCAACGCGGTCGCCGCGGCCGATGCCGATGCTGTTCAGCTTGCCGACGGTTCGCTCCGCCAGGGCCAGCAGGCCAGCATAGTCGAGCGCCGGGCAGTCAAGGGCGCGGATCGCGGGGCGGCCGGCCTCGCCCTGGCGCAGCAGCTCGGCAATGGTGGTGGCGTCGGACATGGGCGGCCTCGGGCAATGGAGTCGCAGGGAAGCGGGCGGCACAGCGGCGCCGCCCGGCATGGGGCCTCTGTAAAGCGCATTCCCGGCCCGGGGAAGGGTGGGCCGTGCCGGGAAGGGCCGCCGGCCAGCGGCCAGGGCGGCTTGCGCGCCATCCTCGACGCGTAAACCGCTGCAGGTCATTGTCGGCAGGGCGGATCAACGCTCCCGGGCGTTCACATCCGGGAGCGATCCGCTTGCGCGGCCAGCCCTAGTCGCCGGCCACGGCCGCGGCATGTGGCAGGACCACCGGCTCGGGCGGGGCGCCCCGCTCGGCCTCCGCCATGCGGCGGCGCAGCGGTTTCACCACCAGCAGGGCAAGCGCGGCGGCGGCGAGATCCGCCACCACGGCGGTGATGAACACCCCGTCCCAACTGCCGGTGGCCTGATGCAGCCAGGAACCCAGCGGCACCAGCAGCGCCGCCGTGCCCTTGGCGGTGTAGAGCATGCCGTAATTCGCCGTGGCGAATTTCCGCCCGTAGCTGTCGGTGCAGATGCTGGGAAAAAGGCTGTAGATCTCGCCCCAGGCGAAGAAGACGAAGCCCGAGAGCAGCACGAAGGCCAGCGGGTCATGGGCGAAGTGCATCAGCAGGAAGACGCCGATGCCCTCCAACCCGAAGGCGATGAACATGGTGTTCTCCCGCCCCAGCCGGTCCGACACCCAGCCGAAGAAGGGCCGGGTCAAGCCGTTCATGATGCGGTCTATCGAAAGCGCGAATTGCAGCGCCGGCAGGGTGAGGCCGAGCAGCGAGACCGGCACATCCGCCACCTGGTAGTCGCGCGCCATGGGGGCAAGCTGCGCCACGGCCATCAACCCGCCGGCGCAGACCATGACGAACATGGCGTAGAGAAGCCAGAACAGGGGCGTGCGCAGCACCTCGGCGGGCCGGTAGTCGCGCGTGGTCTGCACGGCCTGCACCACCGGCGGCGCCTCCGGCGTCTCGCCCGGGCGCGGCGCGCGCAGGGCCAGCGCGGCAAGCATAACGGTGATGCCCTGGATCAGGCCGAAGAACAGGAAGGCCGCCTGGTAGCCATCGGCGGCGATCATGTTGGCGATGGGAATGACGGTCAGCGCCGAGCCGCCGCCGAAGCCGCCGGCCACCAGCCCCGCGGCCAGGCCGCGGCGGTCCGGGAACCACTTCAGCGCATTGCCGACCGAGGCGGAATAGACCACGCCGGCGCCGATGCCGCCGGTGGCCGCCGCGACATAGAGGATGGCGAGGCTGCCGGCCTGGCTGTTCAGCACCCAGGCCAGGCCGACCATCAGCCCGCCAAGGCAGATGCTGACCCGCGGGCCGAAGCGGTCGATCAGCCAGCCCTCGATCGGCACCAGCCAGGTCTGCATCAGGATGAAGACCGTGAACGCCACCTGGATGGCCGGGCGCGACCAGCCCTGGGCCTGCTGGATGGGGCTGACGAACAGCGTCCATCCGTACTGCAGGTTGGCGATCATCACCATGCAGAGCACGCCGAGCGCGAGCTGCACCCAACGATAGCCACCCGCGGCCGGGGCGGCCTGCCCCGGCATCTCCGTCACCCGCATTCCGCTTTGACTCCCGTCGTAAAGGAAGCACCGCATTTGCTGCGGCGCACCTTCAAGCGCGAGTTACAAGATCGAAATGCAAAGATGTTTTCTTGTATTTACAGTGATTTGCTCTTTGACGGTGATTTACATAAGTGTAAATTCAAAGGCCAAGCGAGGCACGGTGCCGCTGCGCCAACTCCACGTAATGCTTCGCCGTGCGGTCGAAGCCGGCGCGCTCCTCGTCACTCATCGGCTTGCGCAGCTTGGCGGGGTTGCCCATCCACATCTCCTGCCGGCCAATCACCTTGCCCGGCGGCAACACGGAGCCGGCGGCGAGCATCCCGCCTTCCTCGATGACGGCATCGTCCAGCACCGTGGCGCCCATGCCAACGAAGGCGCGGTCCTTCAGGGTGCAGGCATGGATGATGCAGGCATGGCCGATGGTGACGTCGGCGCCGATGATGGTGGACTGCCGCCCGGCATTCACATGCACGATGGTGCCGTCCTGGATGTTCACCCGCGGCCCAACGCGGATGAAGTTGGTGTCGCCGCGCAGCACGCAGTGGTACCAGATATTGGCGCCCTCGCCGATTTCGACATCGCCGATCACCACGGCGGTGGGGGCGATGAAGGCGGTCGGGTGGACCTTCGGCCACTTGCCCTCGAAGGGATAGAGCGGGCCCATCACGCGGGGCTGGTTGTGGTCCATGGAGCTTTCCTTCCTGGGGAGGGCGGGGCGGCCTGGCTGCTTGTTGATGGGGAGGGAACGGAACCGGCGCCAGGCCGGTTCCGGCATTTCTATTCGGCTGCCGCCGGCAGGCTGGTTTCCACCGCCACGCCCAGCATCAAGCCGAGATTTTGCACCGCCGCGCCCGAGGCGCCCTTGCCGAGGTTGTCGTAGCGGGCGGTCAGCACGGCATGGCGGTGCTTCTCGTTGCCATGCACGCGCAATTCCAGCCGGTTGCTGTTGTTGAGCGCCTGCGGCTCCAGCTTGCCGCCGGCTTCGGCCGGGACCACGCGGACATGCTCGGCCCCGGCATAGCGGGCGGCCAGCGCCGCCTCGATATCCTTCGCGCCGGGCTTGCCGGGCAGCGTGTCCAGGTGCAGCGGGATGCTGTCGATCATGCCCTGGCGGAAGTCGCCGACGCTGGGCACGAAGATGGGGCGGCGGGAAAGCCCGCTGTAGAGCTGCAGCTCCGCCACATGCTTGTGCTCCAGCCCCAGCGCATAGAGTTCGAAATCCGGAGCGGTACGGGCCTCATAGGCGGCGATCATGCTGTTGCCGCCGCCGGAATAGCCGGAAACGGCGTTGACCGTGACCGGGTAGTCCGCGGGCAGCAGCCCGGCCTCGACCAGCGGCCGCAGCAACAGGATGGCACCGGTGGGGTAGCAGCCGGGGTTCGCCACCCGCTGCGCCCGGGCAATGAGGCCCGGCTGCTCCGGCGTCAGTTCCGGCAGGCCATAGGCCCATTCGGGGTTGACCCGGTGGGCGGTGCTCGCATCCAGCAGCTTCGGCGCCGATGCGCCCAGGCTGGCGGCCAGGGCGGCACTCTCCTTCGCCGCGTCGTCCGGCAGGCAGAGGATGACCAGGTCCACCTCGGCCATCAGGGCCTTGCGGGCTTCGGGGTCCTTGCGGCGTTCGGGCGCGATGCTGCGGACCGCGACATGCGGCAGGCGGTCCAGCCTCTCGCGGATCTGCAGGCCGGTGGTGCCGGCCTCGCCATCGATGAACACCGTGGGGGTCTTGGCCATTTCGGGATTCCCTTGCCCTGCCATTGCCGCGAATTGCGGCCCCAAAAGCAAGAGGGGCGGACCCATGTGGGCCCGCCCCTCCTGATGAACAGCCTTGCGGCCGGCGCGTGACGCCGGCCCCCAGCGTCAGCGCTTGCTGAACTGGAAGGAACGTCGCGCCTTCGCCTTGCCGTATTTCTTCCGCTCGACCACGCGCGGGTCGCGGGTGAGGAAGCCGGCCTTCTTGAGGATGCTGCGCAGCCCCGGTTCGTACAGCGTCAGCGCCCGGCTGATGCCATGGCGCACCGCGCCGGCCTGGCCGGAGAGGCCGCCGCCGGTGACGGTGACCATCACGTCGAATTGCTGGTAGCGGTCGGCCACCAGGAAGGGCTGGGTGATCAGCATCCGCAGCACCGGACGGGCGAAATACTTGCCCACCGGCTTGTCGTTCACGGTGATGGTGCCCTTGCCCGGCTTCACCCATACCCGGGCGACCGCGTTCTTGCGGCGGCCGGTGGCGTAGGAACGGCCGAATTCGTCGCGCTTCGGCTCCCGCACCGGGGCGGCGCCGGGTTCGGTGGCGCCCGCGGCGGGGGTGCCCTGGACCAGGTTCTTGAGGTCGGCCAGCGTGCCGGTCGTCTGCTCGCTCATCGCCTCACACCACCTTGTTCTTGCGGTTCAGCGCGCCGACGTCGAGCGTGGTCGGCTGCTGGCCGGCATGCGGATGCTCCGGGCCGGCATAGACATGCAGGTTCTTCATCTGCTGGCGGCCGAGCGGGCCGCGGGTGATCATCCGCTCCACCGCCTTTTCGATGACGCGCTCCGGGTGCTTGCCCTCAAGCCGCTCCCGCACGGTGCGCTGCTTGATGCCGCCGGGATAGCCGGTGTGCCAGTAGAACACCGACTGCTCGGCCTTCTGGCCGGTCACCCGCACCTTGTTGGCGTTGACGATCACGACATGGTCGCCGCAATCGACATGCGGCGTGAATTGCGGCTTGTGCTTGCCGCGCAGGCGATTGGCCACGATGGCGGCGAGCCGGCCGAGCACGAGGCCCTCGGCATCGATCAGCACCCAGCCCTTCTGCACTTCCGCCGGCTTGAGCGAGCGGGTTTCGGTCCGTAGCATGATTCCGGTCTGCTTGGTCCTGGAAAGAGCGCGGCTTATGACCCCGATGCAGCGCAAGGTCAAGCGAAAAGCCGCACAGCGCCATGCGGTAACATGTTACCGTATGACCGGAACAGCCCCGCCCCTGCGGCCGCGGAAGGCCGCGTCCGTCGGCATCGGCTGTCCTCCGCTGACGCCAGGCGGAGCTTCCGCTCCCCTTACCTGCCAAGGCCCTGGTCGCATCGGGGCGCAATTCCACGGCTGCGCGATCTGCCCTAGGGTCCGGCCCGAACGGAGGACTCCGCCATGGCCGACAGCCGCGCCAACGCCCCCAAGGGCTTCGCCCGCAACGCCGCAAATTACGGCGACCGCGAATTCGCCCTCTATCTTCGGCGCAGCTTCGCCAAGTCCATGGGCTATTCGCAGAAGTCGCTGGACAAGCCGGTGGTCGGCATCGCCGACACCTCCTCGGATTTCAACAACTGCCACCGCACCGCGCCCGAACTGGTTTCGGCGGTGAAGCGCGGCGTGCTGGCCTCCGGCGCGCTGCCGTTGGGCTTCCCCACGGTCAGCCTGTGCGAGCCCTTCCTGTTCCCGACCTCCATGCACTACCGCAACCTGATGGCGCTGGACACCGAGGCGCTGCTCTCGGCCCAGCCGATGGACGCGGCGGTGCTGGTCGGCGGCTGCGACAAGACCGTGCCGGCCCAGCTCATGGCCGCGGCCAGCGCCGACATCCCCTCCGTCATGCTCGTCGACGGCCCGATGCTGGCGCAGCGCATCGAGGGCGCGCGGCTTTCCGCCTGCACCGATTGCCGCCGCTACTGGGCCCGCTACCGCGCCGGCGAGGTCAGCGACGAGCAGATCGGCGCGGTCGAGGGCAAGCTGGCCACCACCGCCGGCACCTGCGGCGTGATGGGCACCGCCTCCACCATGGCCTGCATCGCCGCGGCGCTCGGCTTCATGCCGCTGGACCACGCCTCCATCCCCGCCGTGCATTCGGACCGGCTGCGCGCCGCCGAGGAAGCCGGCGAGATCGCGGTGCAGCTCATCCACCGCCCGATTCGCCCCAGCCAGATCATCACGCCCGAAAGCGTGGAGAACGCGCTGCGCGTGCTGCTCTCGCTCGGCGGCTCGACCAATGCGCTGATCCACCTGACGGCCATCGCCGGCCGCGCCGGGGTGCCGGTGGACCTGAAGCGCCTGGACAGGCTCTCGGACGAGACGCCGGTGCTGGTGGACCTGAAGCCCACCGGCGAGGGCTACATGGAGGATTTCCACGCCGCCGGCGGCATGCGCGCCCTGCTGCGGGAATTGCGCGACCTGCTGCACCTGGACTGCATCGACGTCACCGGCCGGACCCTGCGGGAGAGGCTGGACGAAGGCCCCGCCTTCGTGGACCGGGCCATCATCCATGCGCGGGAGAATCCGGTCAGCCCTGTGGGCGGCATCGTCTCGCTGTTCGGCTCGCTCGCCCCGGCCGGCGCCATCCTCAAGCGCAGCGCCGCGACACCCGCGCTGTTCGAGAAGGAGGCGCGCATCCTGGTCTTCGACGGGCTGGAGGACCTGGCCAACCGCATCGACGACCCGGCGCTGGAGGTGACGGCCGACGACATGCTGGTGCTGAAGAATGCCGGGCCGAAGACGCCAGCGGGCATGCCGGTTGCGGGCTACCTGCCGATTCCGAAGAAACTGGCGCGGCAGGGCGTGAAGGACATGGTGCGGATCAGCGATTGCCGCATGTCCGGCACTGCCTTCGGCACCATCGTGCTGCATGTCTCGCCCGAAGCCGCGGTGGGCGGCCCGCTCGCCCTGGCCGAAACCGGCGACCGCATCCGGCTCTCGGTCAGGGAGCGCCGCATTGACCTGCTGGTGGAGGAGGCCGAACTGGCCCGCCGCCGTGCCGCCTGGAAGCCCGCCCCCGCCCCCGGCCGCGGCTGGGACAAGCTGACTCACGAACAGGTGCTGCAGGCGCCGGAAGGCTGCGATCTGCGCTTCCTGCTGCCCGAAGAGCATTGAGCTGAGCCGCATCGCCGTCATCGGCGCCGCCGGCCGGTCCGGCGCGGCACTCTGCCGCGCCCTGGCGAAAGCGGGTGAACCCTATGCCCCGGTGGTGCGCGCCCCCGGGAAA
>JAEWCI010000614.1 GCA_023390705.1 Pseudomonadota bacterium | reverse complement strand
GCGCCAGGGCGCGGATCGCCGCTGCCAGCGGCGCCTCGGCCCGGGCACCTACCACCGCCACCGGCAGGTCCAGGCCGGAGGCCAGCGCGCCGAAGCGTTCCGCCGGCCAGCGCTTGCCCGGCCGGTGCGGCGAGGCACCGGGGATCAGCAGGCCGACGCGCGGCGGCAGGCCCAGCCCGGCAAGGTCGCCATCCAGCCAGTCCAGCGCCGGGGCCGGAAATTCGCTGATCCCGGCCATTGCCAATTGTTCCCGCTGGCGGTCCATGGTGTGCATGGCGTTGCGGCGCGGGTTGGCATGCGGGTGGGAGCAGCCCCGCGCCACCCCGGACCACTCGGCGCCGTGCCCGACGAACCAGCGGTAGCGCGAGGAACGTGGCGAGGTCTGCAGGTCGTACACCCGCGCGAAGCGGCCTGCCCGCAACCGCCGCGCCAGACGCCACAATGCCGGCAGGTCGCCCCAGGAAGGCCGGCCATCCTCCCAGACCTCGTCGAACCAGGGGCTTTGCCGGGCCAGGGGGGCGAAGGGCGGGGTGGTCAGCAGGGTGATGCGGGCGCCGGGATGCGCTGCGCGGATGGCGGCGAAGGGCCCGAAAGCCTGGACGAAATCGCCCAGCGCACCGAGCTTGATGACCAGGATGGCAGGGCTCACCCCGCCCCTCCCCGAGGCCGGGACAGCCCTGGGGCCGGCGGCACGAAGGGCAGGCCGCGCTGGCGGGAAGGCGGCATCACAGCAATTCCCGGTACACCGCCAGCGTCGCCCGCTGCATGGCCGCGGTGGTGTAGCGTTCCAGCACCGCCTGGCGGGCCCGCGCCTCCATTGCCGCACGCCCGGCAGCGGGCAGCAGAAGGGCGCGCAGCAGCGCCTCGGCCAGGGCATCGGCGTCGCCGGGGGGCACCAGCCAGCCAGTCTCCCCCTGCACCACCGTCTCGCGCGGGCCGCCGAGGTCGGAGGCCACCACCATCCGTCCCATCGCCTGGGCCTCGATGACGGTGCGGCCGAAGGCTTCGGGGTCGGTGGAGGCATGGACCACCACATCGGCCAGCAGCAGCGCCGCCGGCATGTCCTCGGCATGGCCGACGATGGCGACGTCGCCCCGCAGCCCGGCGGCGCGGATCCGCTCCTCCAGTTCCAGGCGGAAGCCTTCCCGCCCCTGGTCGCCGCCGACCAGCAGGGCGAAGGGCGCCGGCGGCGGCCACCAATGGTGCCCCAGGATGCCGGCGGCGGCTGCCGCCTGGCGCTGGCGGGCGGCCCAGACCCCGTCCGCCAGCAGCCTGGCCATGGCCTGCACCAGCACGCCCTGGCCCTTCCACCGGGTCAGCCGGGCGGGGAGCAGCACCACCGGCCGCCCCTCCGGCACGCCCCAGGCCGCGCGCAGCGCCGAAAGCCTTGCCGGCGCCACCAGGGAGGGGTCGAACAGCCTCGTATCCACGCCGCGCGGGATCAGCCGGATGCGCGCCGGGTCGGTGCCGTGGGTGGCGCGGACATGCTCGGCGATGAAGCGGCTGATGGCGATCACCCGGTCACCCCGCGCCATGACCGAGTTGTACAGCCGTTTGCCCGGGAAGCCTTCGTTGTAGGTGCCGTGATAGGTGGTGACGAAGCGGGCGCCGCTGCGCCGCGCCGCCAGCAGCCCCGACCAGGCGGGGGCGCGGGAACGGGCATGGATGATCCGCACCCCCTCCGCCCGCGCCAGCGCCGCCAGGGCGGCGGCGTTGGCCCACAGGGGCAGCGGGTCCTTGGCCTGCAATGGCAGGGTGATGTGGCGGGCTCCCAACTCTTCCAGCCGCGCCAGCAGCGGCCCGCCGGAGGAGGCGACAAGCGCCCGCCAGCCGGCGCCGACCAGCGCCTCGGCGATCTCCAGCGTGCCGCGTTCCACCCCGCCGGAGACGAGGGCGGGCAGCACCTGCAGGACGGTGGGCGGGGAGTTGGGCATGGCGGCTGGCCTTAGAGCATTTTCAAGCCGGGTGGAATCACCCGGCCACCCGGAAAATGCGAAAAAACAATAAGCTAGAGCGACTTCGCCGTGCACGGCTACGGTGAAACCGCTCTAGCGGCCACCGTCGCCAGGGTCCAGCGGCCGGGCGGGAGGTGGCACGCCATGGCGCCACGGATTGCGGCAGCGCGGCGGCAGGAGGTGGCGTTAAGCTGCCGCGATGCAGGGGCTGGAACGGTGATGGCGCCAGCCTCGGCCGGAGGGTCGGGCGATGAAGCTGAATGTCGAGATCGATTGCACGCCGGAGGAAGCGCGCCGCTTCCTTGGCCTGCCGGATGTCGCCGGGATGCAGGCGGCGGTCATGGAGGAGCTGCAGAAGCGCATGCTGGACCAGCTCTCCGCCGCCTCGCCCGAGGCGCTGTTCCGCGCCTGGATGCCGATGACGCCGGAACAGATGCGCGACGCCATGGCCGGCATGATGCGCGGCTTCGGCACGAAGCCGAAGGGTTAGGCGCCGTCGCGGCCGCGTCCTCGGTCAGCTTCCCTTCAGGCCGATCACCTCCGCCATGCCGCGCCAGCGTGCCGCCTCGGCGGCCAGCCATGCGGGCAATTCGGCCGTCGGCACCAGCAGGGGTTCGGTCGCCAGGCTGCGCAGCCGGTCCTGGATGGCCGGGGTCAGTACCGTGGCCAGGGCCGACTGCCAGGCCGCCAGCACCGGCGCGGGCGTGCGCGCCGGCAGGAAGAGCGCGTTCCACACGCTGATGTCGAAGGGCCGGAATCCGGCCTCCTCCATGGTCGGCACCTCGGGCAGCAGCGCCGCCCGCTGGCGGGAGGTCACCGCCAGCGCCCGCTCCCCGCCATTGCGGATCTGCGGCACGGCGCTGGTCGCCGCCTCGAACATGTAGTCGAACTC
>JAEWCI010000526.1 GCA_023390705.1 Pseudomonadota bacterium | reverse complement strand
AGGTAGGATTCCTCCAGGCAGGCTTCCAGCATCGCCAGGTCCACTACCTGGGTGAAGGGGAGGCCGCTGCGCGCCTCGATGCGCCGCGGGTCCACGCCCTCGGCCAGCCGCAGCCCCATCAGCATGGCCTCACGGCCGCGCTCCTCGGGCGCCAGGGCCAGGCTTTCGGTGATGGCATGGCTGTCGCGCTCCACCCGCGCCAGCCATTCCTCCGGCGCCCGATGGCGGCGGATGGCGAGCAGCTCGTCCCCCAGCCCCAGCCGCTGATGCGCGCCGGGCCCGATGCCCAGGTAGTCGCCATAGCGCCAATAGGCGAGGTTGTGCCGGCTCTCGGCCCCCGGCTGGGCGTAGTTGGAAACCTCGTAGGGCAGCAGGCCGAAGCGCGCCGCTTCCTCGGCGGTGGCGTGGTACAGCCGGGCCGCCGCCGCGTCCTCGGGCAGGGCGAAGGCGCCGCGGGCGTATTCGGTGGCGAAGCGGGTGCCCGGCTCGATGGTCAGTTGGTAAAGGGAGAGGTGGTCGGCGGCCAGCGCCAGGGCCTCGCCCAATTCGGCGCGCCAGTCCGCCGCCGCCTGGCCGGGCCGGGCATAGATCAGCTCGAAGGAGAGGCGCGGGAAGACCGCCCGCGCCGTCTCCAGCGCCCGCACCGCCTGGGCCGCGTCATGCTGGCGGCCGAGGAAGCGCAGCGCCTCCGCCCGCAGCGACTGCACGCCCAGCGAGGCGCGGTTCACCCCGGCGGCGCGGAAATCCCGCAGCCTCGCGGCCTCCACGCTGGTCGGGTTGGCCTCCAGCGTCACCTCCAGGTCGGGCGCGGCGGCGAACAGGGTGGTGGCATCGGCGACCAGCGCCGCCACGGTTTCCGGCGCCATCAGGCTCGGCGTGCCGCCACCGAAGAAGATGGAGGTCAGGCGCCGCTTTCCGTCCGCATTCGCCCGCGCCGCCTCAAAGGCCAGTTCGCGGCGCAGCGCGGCGGCGAAGCGCTGCTGGTCCACATGCTCCCGCACATGGCTGTTGAAGTCGCAGTAAGGACATTTCGCCAGGCAGAAGGGCCAGTGGATGTAGAGCGCGAGCGGTTCTTCCATGCCTGCCAGATGGGGATTGCGTCGCGGAATGTCTTTGGGCGCTTGCTGAAACAAATTTAACGTGCTGATTGTGTGAGGTTCGGGGAAATTTCGCTTACCCGATGGGAGAAAGCAATGCGCGTTGCAACCGCACTGGCCACAGCCACTCTGTCCTTCCTGCTTTCGGGCGCCGCACTGGCCCAAGGCCGGCAGGACTTCACCCTGATCAACCGCACCGGCTACCAGATCGACCAGGTTTATGTCAGCTCCAGCCGGGAAAGCTCCTGGGGCCGGGACATCCTTGGCCAGGATGTGCTGGTGAACAACGGCTCGGTGAACATCACCTTTCCGCAGAAGAGCAGCGAGTGCATGTGGGACATGCGGGTGGTCTACAACGACGGCGACCAGTCGGAATGGCGGCAACTGAACCTCTGCCGCATCTCCCGGGTGACGCTGTTCTGGAACCGCCGCGAAGGCACCACCCGCGCCGTCACCGAATAGCCCGGCCATGCCGCTGCGCGCCGCCAGCACGCCATCCGGTGCTGGCGGTGTGCGCGGGCGGCCTGCCTCAGCTCTCGTAGTGGTCGGCCACCAGCCGGTCCAGCAACCGCACGCCGAAGCCGGTGGCGCCCTTGCCGGCCAGCGGCAGGTCCTTCGCGCTCCAGGCCGTGCCGGCGATGTCCAGATGCGCCCAGGGCCGGCCCTTGGTGACGAAGCGCTGGATGAAGCAGGCGGCGGTGATGGAACCGCCCGGCCGGCCGCCGACATTCTTCATGTCGGCGATCTCGCTCTTCAGCCCCTTGTCGTAGGCCTCGCCCAGCGGCATGCGCCAGACGCCCTCGTTCACCGCCTTGCCGGCGGCGGCAAGCTGCTGCGCCAGGGTGTCGTCGTTGCAGAACAGCCCGGCATGCTCATGGCCCAGTGCGATGATGATGGCGCCGGTCAGCGTGGCGAGGTCCACCATGCAGCGTGGGTCGAAGCGGTCCTGCGCGTAGTGGACGACATCGGCCAGCACCAGCCGGCCTTCGGCATCGGTGTTGATCACCTCCACCGTCTGGCCGCTGGCGGTCTTCACTACATCCCCCGGGCGCTGCGCGCTGCCGGAGGGCATGTTCTCCACCAGCCCGACCAGCCCCACCGCATCCAGCTTCGCGCGACGCCCGGCGAGCGCCGCCATCAGCCCGATGACGGTGCCGGCGCCGGCCTTGTCCCACTTCATGTCCTCCATGCCGGCGGCGGGCTTGATGGAGATGCCGCCGGTATCGAAGGTGACGCCCTTGCCGATGAAGGCCACCGGCTGCTGCTCAGGCGCGGCCGGTGCCTTCGCCTTGGCCCCCTTGCCCTTGCCGCTGCTGCTGTTCCCGGACGCGCCGTGCCATTGCATCACCACCATGCGCGGTTCGTTCACGCTGCCCTGGGCCACACCCAGAAGCGCGCCGAAGCCGAGCTTGCGCATCTCCTTGGGCCCGAGGATCTCCACCTCCAGCCCCAATTTCTCCAGCGCCTTGCAGCGATCCGCCATTTCCTCGGGGGAGAGCACATTGGGCGGTTCGGAAACCAGTTCGCGGGTCAGGAAGACGCCTTCCGCCACCGCCTGCATCGGCGCCCAGGCCGCCTTGGCGGCAGGCGCGGCATCGGTCCCGATCTCGACCCGCTCCAGCTTCGGCTTCTCCTCCTCCTTCAGCGTGGTGCGGTAGCGGTCGAAGCGCCAGCCGCGCAGCACCAGGCCGAGCGCCAGGCTGGCCGCCAACGCCGGGGGCAGCGCCTCAGCCGCTACCACCGCCTCGCGCTCTGCGGCGATGAGCGGTGCCAGGGCGCCGCCTGCCGCCTCCACCGCCG
>JAEWCI010000525.1 GCA_023390705.1 Pseudomonadota bacterium | reverse complement strand
GCATTGGCCTTCAGCTTGCCGCGCTTCAAGCTGCCATAGGGGCTGGCCAGCAGCAGCGTCACGTCGCTCAGCGCCAGGCCGATGGTCCTGGTTCCGGGGTCCAGGCCCAGCAGGCGCTGGCCACGGGGAAGGGCGGCGCGGAGGTCGGTCAGGTTGAACAGGGACATGGCGGGGCTTATAGCCACGCCAGCAAAGCCCACGGAATCCCGCATGTCCCTCGACACCGCCATGGTGAGGCGCATCGCCTCGCTCGCCCGCATCCGGCTGGAGGAGGAGGAGGTCGGCCGCATGCAGGCCGAGCTGAACGGCATCCTCGGCTGGATCGAGCAATTGCAGGCGGTGGACACGGACGGGGTGGAACCCATGGCCGGGGGTGCGCCGCAGGGCCAGCCGGCCATGCGCATGCGCCCCGATGCCGTGACCGATGGCGGCATCCCGGAACAGGTCCTTGCCAACGCCCCGGACCGCATGGGCGCGTATTACGGCGTGCCGAAGGTGGTGGAATGAGCGAGATGCGCCCAACCGATTTCACGCTGCGCGGGGCGATCGACGCCCTGGCGGAAGGCATCATCAGCTCCGAGGAGCTGACGCGGGCGCATCTGGATGCCATCCAGGCGCTGAACCCGCGGCTGAATGCCTATCTCACCGTCACCGGCGAACAGGCGCTGGAACAGGCCCGCGCCAGCGACGCTCGCCGGGCCAGGGGCGAGGCAGGGCCGCTGGAGGGCCTGCCGCTGGCCATCAAGGACCTGTTCTGCACCGCCGGCACCCGCACCACCGCGGCCAGCCGCATCCTGGGCAATTTCGTCCCGCCATACGAAAGCACCGTCACCGCCAACCTGCTGCGCGACGGTGCCGTGTTCCTGGGCAAGGTGAACCTGGATGAGTTCGCCATGGGCTCCTCCAACACCACCTCGGCCTTCGGGCCGGTGGAGAACCCATGGAGCCGCCGCAACGACCCGGATGTGAAGCTGGTGCCGGGCGGCTCCTCCGGCGGCTCGGCCGCGGCGGTGGCGGCGCGGCTGGCGCTGGGCGCGACGGCGACGGATACCGGCGGTTCCATCCGCCAGCCCGCGGCCTTCTGCGGCATCGCCGGCATCAAGCCGACCTATGGGCGGTGCAGCCGCTTCGGCATCGTGGCCTTTGCCTCCTCCCTGGATCAGGCCGGGCCGGTGGCGCGCACGGTGGAGGATTGCGCCATCCTGCTGAAGTCCATGGCCGGCTTCGACCCGAAGGACTCCACCAGCGCCGACCTGCCGGTGCCGGATTTCGCCGCCGCCTGCGCCCGTGGCGTGAAGGGGCTGCGGATCGGCGTGCCGAAGGAATACCGGCTGGAGGGCATGCCGGCCGAGATCGAGGCGCTGTGGCAGCGGGGGCTGGACTGGCTGCGCGCCCAGGGCGCCGAGACGGTCGAGATCAGCCTGCCGCACACCAAATATGCGCTGCCCACCTATTACATCGTCGCGCCGGCCGAGGCTTCCTCCAACCTCGCCCGCTATGACGGCGTGCGCTTCGGCCTGCGGGAGGCGGCGCCGGACAGCGACCTGCGCGACCTCTACGAACGCACCCGCGCCGCCGGCTTCGGCGCGGAGGTGCGGCGGCGCATCATGATCGGCACCTATGTGCTGAGCGCCGGCTACTACGACGCCTACTACCTGAAGGCGCAGAAGGTCCGCGCCCTGATCCGCCGGGACTTCGAGCGGGCCTGGGAGAAGTGCGACGCCATCGTGACCCCGGCCACGCCTTCCGCCGCCTTCGGCATGGACGAGAAGCACGAGGACCCGGTGACGATGTACCTGAACGACGTCTTCACCGTGACCGCCAACCTGGCCGGGCTGCCGGGCCTGGCGGTGCCGGCGGGGCTGGACGCACAGGGCCTGCCGCTCGGTTTGCAGGTGATCGGCCGGGCCTTCGACGAGGAGACGGTCTTCGCCGTCGGCGCCGCCATCGAACACGCGGCGGATTTCAAGGCTCTTCCCGCGGTGAGGGCAGGCGCATGAGCTACACCATCGAAGGCAATACCGGCCCCTGGGAGATCGTGGTCGGGCTGGAGGTCCATGCCCAGGTCACCAGCCAGGCCAAGCTGTTCAGCGGCGCCGCCACCGCCTTCGGCGCAGAGCCGAACAGCCAGGTGAGCTTCATCGATGCCGGTTTCCCCGGCATGCTGCCGGTCATCAACCGTGAATGCGTGGCCCAGGCGGTGCGCACCGGGCTGGGCCTGAACGCCAAGGTCAATCTGTGGTCGCGCTTCGACCGCAAGAACTACTTCTACGCCGACCTGCCGCAGGGCTACCAGATCAGCCAGTACGCCCACCCCATCATCGGCGAGGGCGAGATCGAGATCGAGTTGCAGGACGGCAGCACGCGCCGCATCGGCATCACCCGCCTGCACCTGGAGCAGGATGCGGGCAAGAGCCTGCACGACCAGCACCCGACCAAGAGCTTCATCGACCTCAACCGCTCCGGCGTCGCGCTGATGGAGATCGTCAGCGAGCCGGACATGCGGAGCCCGGAGGAGGCCGGCGCCTATCTGGCGAAGCTGCGGCAGATACTGCGCTACCTTGGCACCTGCGACGGCAACATGGACGAAGGCAGCATGCGCGCCGACGTCAATGTCAGCGTGCGCAAGGCAGGCGAGGGCTTCCGCACCCGCTGCGAGGTGAAGAACGTCAATTCCATCCGCTTCGTCATGCAGGCGGTGGAAGCCGAGGCGCGCCGGCAGATCGAGGTCTGGGAATCCGGCGGCACGGTGGAGCAGGAAACCAGGCTGTTCGACACCGGGCGCGGCGTGACGCGCAGCATGCGGTCCAAGGAGGACGCGCATGACTACCGCTACTTCCCGGACCCGGACCTGCCGCCGCTGGTGCTGGATGCCGCCTGGGTGGAGGAGCTGAAGGCCGGGCTGCCGGAATTGCCGGATGCCCGCCGTGCCCGCTATGTGGCGATGGGCCTGTCACCCTATGACGCCCATGTGCTGACGCTGGAAAAGGAAACCGCCGCCTATTTCGAGGTGGTGGCCAAGGGCCGCGACGCGAAGATCGCCGCGAATTGGGTGACGGGCGACCTCTTCGCCGCCATCAACCGCACCAAAACCAGCATCGCCGAACCGCCGGTGACGGCCGAGCACTTGGCCGGGCTGCTGGACCTGATGGGTGACGGCACGCTTTCCGGCAAGCTGGCCAAGGAAGTGTTCGAGGCGATGGTGGAAACCGGCAAGTCGGCCGGCGCCATCGTGCAGGAACGCGGGCTGCGCCAGGTGACCGACACCGGCGCGATCGAGCGCGTGGTGGCCGAGGTGTTGTCGAAGAATGCCGACAAGGTGGCCGAGTACAAGTCCGGCAAGGACAAGCTGTTCGGCTTCTTCGTCGGCCAGGTGATGAAGGCCATGCAGGGCAAGGGCAACCCGGCCCTGGTGAACGAGGCGGTGAAGAAGGGGCTGGGCTGACCCAGCCCGCTGGGGGCCTGGAGCTCGCGCTGAGCCTTCGGGCCGCTGCCTGTGTCGGACGCGCAGGCGGAATCGGGTCCGGTGGGGGTGCCGGGCCCGGTCCGGGTCAGATCTGGGCCAGGCCCTCGTTCATTTCCCGGGCCATGCTCGGGATCAGCAGCAGGTCGGCCAGCGCCCAGGTGGTGGTGGCGACGAAACCGAGCAGGCCGAGGCCGCTCCAGATCAGCCCGACCGAAAGCAGGCTGATGGCGAACATGCCGGCCCCGGAGAGGGCATGGCCGAGATAGAGGCGGTGCAGGCCGAAGATGCCGCTGGTGGCACAGAGCAGATAGGCCAGCGCGACAGATTTTCGACGAGCGGGAACAACCGCGGCAACGGCGCGCGGCGAGGCGGCAGGCATCGCAAAACCCCCCTGACGATGCAGTGCGTTTAAATTGACGACCCGGCAACAACTTGGCAAGCGAGCTTTGTTGATCACCGCAACTCTCTGTTGCACCTGTTGCCGCGATGCCGCGCCGCGGATCGCACGGCCATGCCGCCGGTGCCTTGCCGGCCTTCGGCATCCGGGCCAGAGCATCATCATGCTGACTGCGCAGCGTGAGCATGCTCCGAGCCTGTGTCTGACGGGCAGATTCGCGTCTCTGGGCGTTTCCGCCCTGCGATGATCTGGCCTAGGCTTCCTGGAGGAGCCAGGAGAGGCCAGGGATGATCGAATTCCACACCTACAACACGCCGAACGGTCGCAAGATCAGTGTCGCGCTTGAGGAAATGGGGCTGCCCTACACCGTCAAGGTGGTGAACATCAGCAAGAACGAGCAGTTCAACCCGGAATTCCTGAAGATCAGCCCGAACAACCGCATCCCCGCCATCATCGACCCGGAAGGGCCCGATGGCCGGCCCATCAGCGTTTTCGAGAGTGGCGCCATCCTGCTCTATCTCGGCGAGAAGACCGGCAAATTCCTGCCGAAGGACCTGCGCGCCAGGGTACCGGTCTATGAGTGGCTGATGTGGCAGATGGGCGGCTTCGGCCCGATGCCCGGCCAGGTGCACCACTTCCTGCAGGTGAAGGACGAGACGGACCGGCGATACGGCCTGGAGCGCTACAGCAAGGAAACCCGCCGGCTCTACGGCGTGCTGGACCGGCGCCTGGCGGGGCGGGACTTCGTGGCCACCGCGGGTGAGCCGAGCGTCGCCGACTTCGCCATCCTCGGCTGGGCCTGGCGGCATGAGCGGCACCAGGTTGATCTCGCGGAATTTCCCAACGTCGCGCGCTGGTATTCCGCCATGATGGCGCGGCCGGGGACAAAGCGGGGCTTCGAAGTCGCCTTGGCCTGAACCGCACCGGCGGACAAGGCCCGCCAGAGGCCCGCGGCAACAGGGAGGAGCAGCCGATGCAGCGTCGCCACCTTCTCGCGGGCCTTGCCGCCATGCCATGGCTTGGTCGTGCTGCCTGGGCACAGCAGGCCACGGCCGGCTGGGTGCCGGACCGACCCATCCGTTTCGTCGTCGGCTTCGCCGCCGGCGGCAGCACGGACACCACGGGCCGGGTCGTCGCCCAGGCCATCACCGCAGGGCTTGGCCAATCCGTGGTGGTGGAGAACCGCACCGGGGCAGGGGGCAATGTCGCCTCCGAATACGTCGCCCGCAGTGCGCCGGATGGCTACACGCTGGTGGTCGGCTCCATGGGTACCCATGCGGTCAACCAGTCGCTCTATCCCAGCCTGCCTTTCCATGTGCAGCGGGACTTCGCCCCGGTTTCCCTGGTGGCGCTCAGTTCCCAGTTGCTGGTGGTGCATCCTTCGGTCCAGGCACGGACGGTGGCGGAGCTGATCGCGCAGGCCAAGGCCAATCCGGGCAAGCTGAATTGCGGCACCGGTGGCTCGGGGACCTCCCAGCACCTGGCTGCCTCGCTGTTCGAGCACCATGCCGGGGTGCGCTTCACCCAGATCGCCTATCGCGGCGGCGCGCCGGCCGTGGCGGACCTTGTCTCCGGCCGGCTGGACCTGATCTTCGCGCCGGTGGTCGAGGCCATCCAGCAGGTCCGGTCAGGCCAGTTGCGGGCATTGGCCGTCACCCGGCGCGAACGCCTGGCGCAACTGCCGGAGGTGCCCTCGGTCAGCGAAACCGTGCCGGACTTCGCCTTCAACAGCTGGCTGGGCATCCTGGCCCCGGCCGGCACCCCGCCGGCTGCGGTGAGCCGGATCTCCCGCGAGATCGCCCTGGCGCTGCGGCGGCCGGAGATTCGCGAGCGCATGGAGCAACTGGGCTATGAGCCGGTGGGCAGCACGCCCGAGGAATTCGCCAGTTTCCAGGCGGCGGAAGTCAGGCGAACGGCGGAGCTGGTGCGGCTTTCCGGCGCCAAGGTCGAGTGAAGGCGCGCACGGGGCAGGGAAGGTTTGACGTTCCTGCCCCCCGCCGCTAAGACCAGCCCCGCATACGTCGTGGGCCTGTCCACACCTGCGGAGGGGTGGCCGAGTGGCTGAAGGCGACGGTTTGCTAAACCGTTATAGGGGGTCAACCTCTATCGTGGGTTCGAATCCCATCCCCTCCGCCAGAGGCGTCCTCTTTCGCCGCGCCTGCGACATGTTCTGTGGCGATCCTGACCGCAGGGCTTCGCGCTTTCGGCCCCAGACCTGCCGCGACGGGCACATGTCGGTCCGATAATCCCGAATTCCTTAGCTGCGTCTGGTGGCTGGCTCCCCACCGACATCCGCTCTTCTCTTCCTTCCGCACTTGTCTGACGCCGGCGAGGAACATGGCTCATGCCATCAAGGGTTGCCGCAGCAGCTCACAACTGCATCCGGTCCAGGGTGGCTGTTGGCGAGCGTCATTGTCCCTGCCTAGAATAGAATAGTATACAAAAATTGCCGGCAAGGCCGAGAGCCGCCTCCAGACCTTCATTCCGGAATTCCGCACGCGCCCTCGTGCGCATCCTTGCGCAGGAACCAGACCATCCCCGGGCGGTTCTAGGGCACACGCGCCCGTCCTTGGCGGGCCGCAACAACCAAGCGGAGATCAAAGCATGAGTACCCGCTACTCGCCGCTGCTGTTCGCTGCGGCATTGCTGGCCTCCACCTCCATCTCCTTCGCGCAGACGCGCCCGGACGGTACGCCGGGCAACCCCCCCTCCACCGCGACCGGCCGGGCGGTCGATCGCGCCCAGGGCGAGACACCGCGCCCGGATGGCACGCCTGGCAATCCGCCGGGTACGGCGGCAAGCCGGGCCGCCGATCGCGTTCTTGGCACCAACACGAGCGGCACGAACACCACCGCCACAACCACTGCCAGCCTGACCCCGGTTGATGCAGCAAGCCTGCGTGGCGGCCGGAGTGCCCGTCGTTTGCTGGGCACCGACATTTATGGCGCGAACGATCGCGATATTGGCGAGATCGAGGATATCATCATTCCGCCGGGCGGCACCGGTGCGCCCGTGGCGGTGCTCTCGGTGGGCGGCTTCCTCGGTATCGGCGAACGCCACGTGGCCGTTCCCTATGCGCAACTGCAGCACAATGCGGAACGTGACCGCTGGATGCTGCCAGGTGCAACGGAAGAAAACCTGAAGGCACTGCCCGCCTTCGCCCTCGACGAGTTCCGGCGTGGCCGCACGCGCGATGCGGTTACCGGTGCGCCAGCCACCGAACCGGCAGGGCCGCGTCCCGGCACGCTCGGCGGCGGCAGTGCGGCCAGTGGGCAGAACACTCCTGCGAACCCGCCAGTACGGCAGCAGCAGTGATATGGGTGCCGGGGATGCCATGGCCAGCCGTGACATCCCCGGCCCAGGCCTTCCGGTGGCCCCTGGCGACAATACCTTGCGGATTTGGCGCGTGACCCAGGCGCTGTCGCATCGCCTCCATCCATTGGCGAGGTGAACCGGACGGCATGGTTGGCCTTCACCCTCCGCAACCATGCCATCGTCAGGGCCACCGGAACCAACTCGGCTCAGGGTCTTCCAACAACCGGGCTTTCCGATGCGGCTCTGCTGCGATTCAAGCCCCGCTTCAACGGCGTGATGGCTGGAACGGATCGGGATCGGTTCGTGGTCAGCGATACGGTCCGGGAGAAGGTCGCGTCACTGTTGCCGGGCAATGCATCGGCGGTTCGCACAGTGGCCTGACGACCAGGATCGCCACTCTGGCCGATGCCCTCGGCAACCCCGTGCGCCTTGTCCTGCTGCCGGAGCAGCGCCAGGATATGATCGCCGCGCACTCCTGATCGAGGGTATCGCCTTCGCTGCCTTGCTCGGCGACAAGGCTTTCGATTCCGGCTGGCTGGGGGCCGGGCTGGATCTCGCGGGGCAGCCGCCGTCGTACCACCCAAGGCCGACCGCCGGATGGACGGCGAGGGGCACCGAAGCGAGCTGGCGGACCAGTTCCTTCAGCCAGAAGAGTGTGGCGCTGCGCTCGTAAGCCTTTTCGTTGCTGGCATCCACCTCAAAGCCTGTGCATGGGTCACCTTGTATAAACCCCGGGCATTGGGGCATTCCTGAAGGTGACGACACCGCGTTCGGCGCCGCGTACCACATCGCCGGAGAGGTCTTCCCTGCCGCCCGACTCATCCGGCCAGGCGGCGGCCCAGCCGATGGCGAAGCTGGCGGCCGTCAGAAAGCCGGCGGGAGAGGCATAACTGGTTGCGGCATTCCCCGGCCCGGATATCGAAGCGACCGGTGACCGAGCCTTCCGCCAGGTCGGTCCGCAACAGCATTTCGACAGTGGTCGTCACCCCTTGCAGGGCGGCGTCCATCGCCGCGGCGTTGTCCTGGCTGCTCCCTATTCACACAGGGGGCGCCCTGTCTTGACGCCGCACGGATGCGGCGGAAGCGTGGCCGGGCAGCACAAGGGAGGCAGCGATGCAGGTCGCGGTGATCGGGCTCGGGAGCATGGGCATGGGTGCAGCGCTGTCGCTGCTGCGGGCCGGCGGGATGAAGGTGACGGGCTGCGACATGCGGGAAGCGGCACGCGCCGAATTCGCCGCCGCAGGCGGCCTGGCCGTGGCCCGCGCCGCCGAGATCCCGTCCGGTACCGAGGCGGTGCTGGTGCTGGTGGTCAACGCCGCCCAGGCGCGGGGGGCGCTGTTCGGCGCCGAGGGTTGCGCCCCACGGCTCGCCCCGGGCGCGGTGCTCGTGGTCTGCTCCACCATGGCGCCCGAGGATGCCCGTTCCCTGGCCGCCGAGGCGGTCGCGCGTGGCCTGCTCTACCTCGACGCCCCGGTTTCCGGTGGCGCCGTGGCGGCGCGGGAAGGGCGGATGTCGGTGATGGCGTCCGGCAGCAGGGCGGCGCGGGAGAAGGCGGCGCTGGTCCTGGCAGCCGTGGCGACGAAGGTCTGGGACCTCGGCGAGGAGCCGGGGCAGGGCAGCACCATGAAGGTGGTGCACCAATTGCTGGCCGGCGTGCATATCGCCGTGGCGGCGGAGGCGATGGCGCTCGGCATCAAGGCCGGACTGAAACCGGAGACCCTGTTCGAGGTGGTGACCAACGCCGCCGGCAATTCCTGGATGTTCGAGAACCGCATGCCGCATGTGCTGGAGGGGGATGAGGCGCCGCGCTCGGCGGTGGACATCTTCGTCAAGGATCTCGGCTTGGTGGGGGATCTGGCGCGCAGCACGGGGTTTCCGGCACCGCTGGCGGCGCAGGCGCACCAGCTTTTCATCGCCGCGCGCGCACTGGGCCATGGCGGCAAGGACGACGCCTTCGTCATCCGCGCCTACCAGGCGCTGACCGGCATCCGGCTGCCCAGGGAGTAGCAGCGGGCCCCGTTCGGACGGCGCCGCCAAGGCAGCGCCATCTCACCGCGGCATGATGAGGGGTGATGCCCTGGCGCAGCGCCGGGCAGCGATGATCGCCACCCAGAAGATTCCCGCTTGCCATGAAGTTCATGATATGTTCCAGTTCTTGCCATGTCCTGGTATCGCATCCCCGACCCGAGCCTGGTGATCCCGGCGCCGCCGTCGCGCCGGTATCCCGTTCTCAACCGCGCTGTGCTGCGTGAGGCAAGCCTGATCGGCTCGCTGATGCTCGCCCTGGCCTGGGGGTTGGCCGAGCTGGTCCTGTTGCTCGCCACCTGAAGGCTTGCACCGCTCCGGTGCGCGCCTGTGGTGTCGCAAGATCCGCGAACGAGGAGCGGCGGTGGGAACGCGACGTCCCAGGCCATATTCATCGCGCAGGGACCGGGCCGCCAGCAGGCCATGTTCAGCCGGGTGGGATCACCCGGCGGCTCGAAAAATGTGATAAAATAGCAAGCTGGAGTGGTTGACGTGAGCGCCGGCGAACGAAAGCCGCTCCAGCGGCCCGCCGCGTGGTGGAGGGAGGCGGGGCACTGAAATCAAGGCCACTGCCGCCCGGCAGCGATCCATCCTACCGCCGGCTCTGGTCCGGCCAGAACCGCACGCCCTGCCGCGCCAGCCCGCCACCGAGGCCGATGGCGGTGCCATCCGCCCGCCAGCAGGCTGCGCCTTCCAGCATGCCGTCCGGATGGAAGCGGATGGCGCACATGCCGCCTGCCACGTGCGGCAGCGCCACGACCTCATGGCCCATAGCCGCCAGCGCATCGCGCACCGCCGGCGGCACGCCGCCTTCCACCTCCACCTGCTGCCCCTGGGTCCAGAGGCGCGGCGCCTCCACCGCTTCCTGCAGGCTCATGCCGTGGTCCAGCAGGTTCAGCAGCGCCTGCATGGCGCTGCCGAAGATGCGCAGCCCGCCGGGCAGCCCCAATGCCACCAGCGGCTTGCCATCCCGCAGCGCGATCAGCGGCGCCTGGCTGGTGGTGATGCGCTTGCCCGGCGCGATGGAAAGCGCATGGCCGGGTCTCGGGTCGAACAGCGCCATGTAGTTGTTCGGGATCATCCCGGTTTCCGGGATCAGGAAGCGGGCGCCGAACAGCGAGTTGATCGTATGCGTGGCGCAGACGATGTGGCCCTCGGCATCGGCCACCGTCAGATGCGTGGTGTTGGGGCTTTCGCCAGCCACGACCCCGGCGGACCAGCGCTGCGCCCACCCCGCATCCAGCAGCGCCCGCCGTTCCATGGCGTATTCCTTCGAGAGCAGCCGCGCCACCGGCACGCTGACGAAATCCGGGTCGGCGGTGGCGGCGGCGCGGTCGGCGAAGGCGATCTTCAGCGCCTCCGCCACCAGGTGCAGCGTCGCCGGCGTGCCGAAGCCGAGCGCGCCGAGGTCGAAGCCTTCCAGGATGTTCAGCATCTGCACCACATGCACGCCGCTGGAGGAGGGCGGCGGCGGCCCGACCACCTCCACCCCGCGATAGAGGCCGCGCACCGGCTGGCGCAGGGCCAGGCGGTAGTCGCGCAGATCGGCCTCGCTCAGCAACCCGCCGCGCTGTGCCATGGCGGTGGCCACCGCCGCGCCGACCGCACCGCCATGCAGCGCGCCCGGCCCTTCCTGGGCGATGCAGCGCAGCGTCTCGGCATAGGCACCCTGCACGACGCGCGTCCCCGGCCGCAGCGCCGCCCCATCCGGCGCATAGAGCGCGGAGATGGCGGCATCGCGCAGCAGGTCCGGCGCGGCCTCGGCCGCGCATTCCGCGAGGTAAGCGG
>JAEWCI010000376.1 GCA_023390705.1 Pseudomonadota bacterium | reverse complement strand
GCCTCCGGCTGGCCGGAGGCCAATGCGGGGCGCGCGGCGGTGCGGTCCAGCGGCGCCCCCGCCAGGGCCTCGTCCGCTCCCCAATCGAGCTGCAGGCGCAATGCCGCCAGCAGCGCCGCGCCCTCCGCCTCGACCATCATGCTCCCGCCCCCGCCATGGTATTGATATCGGCCCGGGATGGGGTTCCGCGCAACCCGCCCCTCGGCTAATGGGGGGCCCGATCAAGGAGGAGCAGGGGCATGGCGGAAGAGCGCGAAGCCATGGAGTTCGACGTGCTGGTCGTCGGCGGCGGGCCTTCCGGCCTGGCCACGGCGATCCGGCTGAAGCAGTTGAACCCGGAAACCAATGTCTGCCTGGTGGAGAAGGGCAGCGAGATCGGTGCCCATATCCTCTCCGGCGCCGTGCTGGAACCGCGCGCCCTCGACGAGCTGTTCCCCGACTGGCGCGACGACCCGCCCGCCATGGCGACGCCGGCCACCGAGGACCGCTTCATGCTGCTGACGGCGACGCGGGCCTTCAAGCTGCCGACGCCGCCGCAGATGAACAACCACGGCAACTACATCGTCAGCCTGGGCAATGTCTGCCGCTGGCTGGGCGCCAAGGCCGAGGCGCTGGGCGTCGAGGTCTATCCCGGCTTCGCCGCCTCCGACCTCATCATCGAGGACGGCCAGGTGAAGGGTGTCGTTGCCGGTGTCATGGGCATCCAGAAGGACGGCACCAAGGGCCCGAACTACCAGCCCGGCATGGAGCTGCGCGCCACCTACACCGTCTTCGCCGAGGGCTGCCGCGGCAGCCTGACCAAGCAGCTCTTCGAACGCTACAACCTGCGGGAAGGCGTGGCGCCGCAGACCTTCGGACTCGGCATGAAGGAGTTGTGGGAGATCCCGAAGGAGAAGCACACCCCCGGCCTGATCTGGCACAGCACCGGCTGGCCGATGAAGTCCGACACCTATGGCGGCTCCTGGCTCTACATGCTGGGGGAGAACCTGGTCTCGATCGGCTTCGTGGTCGGGCTGGACTATTCCAACCCCTGGCTCTCGCCCTTCGACGAATTCCAGCGCTTCAAGACCCACCCGGCGGTGCGGGCGATGCTGGAAGGCGGCAAGCGCTTCGCCTATGGCGCGCGGGCGCTGAACGAAGGCGGGATCCAGGCCGTGCCGAAGCTGATCTTCCCCGGCGGCATGCTGGTGGGCGACACGGCGGGCTTCCTCAACGTGCCGAAGATCAAGGGCACCCATACCGCGATGAAGTCCGGCATGGTGGCAGCGGAGGCGATCAGCGCCGCGCTGGCCAATGAGGACCGCCCGGCGGTGCTGGAAAGCTACCCGGAGGCGCTGAAGCAGAGCTGGGTGTGGCAGGAGCTGCTTTCGGTGCTCAACATCCGCCCCGGCTTCGCGAAATACGGCTTCTGGGGCGGCATGCTGAACGCCGCGCTGGACACCTATGTGTTCCGCGGCAAGGCGCCCTGGACCTGGACCCACCACCAGGACCACGAGACGCTGAAGCCCGCCTCCCAGGCCGAGCGCATCATCTACCCCAAGCCGGATGGCGTGCTGACCTTCGACCGGCTGTCCTCGGTCTTCCTCTCGAACACCAATCATGAGGAGGACCAGCCTGTACACCTGCAGCTGAAGGACCCGGGACGCTGGAAGGGTGTGAACTGGGACCAGTACCGCAGCCCGGAAAGCCGCTACTGCCCGGCCGCGGTCTATGAGGCGGTGGGGCCGGAAGCGGAGCGCGAACTGAAGGGCGAGCCGAACCCGGAGGCCACCGCGGGCACCGGCGCCTCGGTGGAGGCGGGCGATGCCGGCGCGCGGCTGGTGATCAACGCGCAGAACTGCGTCCACTGCAAGACCTGCGACATCAAGGACCCGACGCAGAACATCAACTGGACGACGCCGGAGGGCGGCGGCGGGCCGAACTACATCGGCGGGATGTGACGCCAGGCCGCCGCCCGACCTGGGATGATGTTGGGCGGCGGCAGGCCGAACCACATCGGCGGGAGGAGGTCCGTACCCGCCCCCCGCCCCGGGATCGGGCTGGGCGGCGCGCCAATCCGGGACGGCGGGATGCCAGGGCCGGGCCGCCATCCCGCTGCCGCGCGGTCGGGCTGGCCCCCTTGCCCTTTCCTCCCTGCGCCGGGAAGCTGCGCCCCGCTTTCACTCCGGGGAGGGTCCTCATGCTCAAGCTGTTCGGCATCGCGCGCTCGCGCAATTTCCGCTGCCTCTGGGCGGCCGAGGAAGCGGGCATCGCGTACCAGCATGTCGATATCGGCTTCGGGCCGGAGCTGAAGGGCGCCGAATACGCCGAAATCAACCCCAACCAGAAGCTGCCGGCGATGCAGGATGGCGGGCTGACGCTGTTCGAATCCCTGGCCATCAACCTGCACATTGCGAAGAAGGCCGGCGCGCCGCTGATGCCGGTCGGCGATGACGGGTCCCGTGCCCTGCAATGGACTCTCTGGGCCGCGACCGAGGCCGAGCCCAACATCATGAAATGGGCCTTCAACACCTTCATGGCCCCGGCCGAGCAGCGCAACGCGGCCGAAGCCGCCGCCGGCAAGGCGGCGATGGACCAGCGCCTGGCAGTGCTGGAACGCCACCTGCAGGGGCGCGAATGGCTGGTGGGGGACAGCTTCAGCATCGCGGACTGCAACCTGGCCGGGGTGCTCTACGGCTCCTGGTTCAACAATTACGACTACGGCCGCTTCCCCGCGGTGAAGGCCTGGCTGGACCGTTGCCTGAACCGGCCGGCGGCGCTGAAGGCCCGCAGGCTGCGCGAGGGCTGAGCATGGCCGGGCCGGACCGCGCGGCGCTGGTCGCGGAGGCGCAGCGGCTGGACGCGCTGGGCTTCATGCCCAGCAAGTCCGGCAATCTTTCGGTCCGCACCGAATCCGGCTTCCTCATCACCCCCGCCGGCCTGCCCTATGCCGAGACCGCGCCGGGCGACCTGGTGGAGGTGGCATTGGATGGCCGCGTGGTGGCCGGCAACCGGCGGCCCTCCAGCGAGTGGCGACTGCATGCCGCGGTCTATGCCGCGCGGCCGGAAGCCGGGGCGGTGGTCCACACCCATTCGCCCTTCGCCACCGCACTTTCCTGCGCGCGGGAACGGATACCGCCGCTGCACTACATGATCGCCCTGGCCGGCGGCGAGGATATCCGCTGTTCCGTCTATGCCACCTTCGGCACGGCGGAACTGGCCGGGGCCTGTGTTGCCGCACTGGAAGGCCGCAAGGCAGCGCTGCTGGCGAACCACGGCGTGGTCGCCTTCGGCACCACCCTGGCAGGGGCGCGCACCCTGGCGATGGAGGTGGAGAACCTTGCCCGGCAATATCTGGCGCTGCGCGCCGCCGGCCTGCCGCCGGTACTGCTGACGCAGCAGGAACTCGCCGGGGTATTCGCGCAGTTCGGGGATTACGGGCGGTTGGGGTAGCCTCGCGCACTCATGCAGGGCGGGGAGATGGCCGGATCTTCGTCCGGCCATGACGTGGACGGTGGGCCCGGCTGTCGCCTGGAGCGATGTCCGGCAGCAGCGCAGTGTGGCGTCCGACGCGGATGGGGTGGCGGGCCGTGGACTCCCCCCTACCCGCCCGTCTGCTTCAGGAAATCCAGCAGCAGCCGCACCGTTGCCTCGGGCTGTTCCTGCTGCACCCAGTGGCCGGCACCGGGCACCAGATGCAGGCCGCGCAGGTCACGGCAGCCGGTGCCCTGCATGCGCTCCAGCGCGCCCGGCGTCTGATAGGCACCCCAGTCGCTCGCCCCCGCCACGAAGATCGCGGGCACCTCGATCCCCCGCCCCGAATACAGTTCCAGGTCGGCATTGTAGCGGCCGACGGTGCGCAGCCGGTACCAGTTCAGCCCGCCCTGGAAACCGGTGCGCCGGTACTCGGCGGCATAGACCGCAAGTTCCTCCTCCGGCAGCCAGCGGCAGGCGGCGATGGCTTCGGCCGAGGGCATGTGCGGCGCCACGGTTTCCGGCATGGTCCGGTCCAGGTCCATGACGTAGTAGGTCGGCAGTTGGGCCAGTTCCCCGGCCGACCAGGCCTTCAGGGTGAAGGGCCGGTTCTCCGGCCAATCGGCGCTCTTGTGGTGGTAGTAGGCGCGCAGGAAGGCGTGCAGCCCCTGCGGGCAGTCCATCATGTCCGCATTGGCCGGCCGGGTGGAGTAGTACCAGTGGTAGTGCTTGCGCGGCCGCGGCAGCGCCGCCAGCGCCGCCTGGATG
>JAEWCI010000268.1 GCA_023390705.1 Pseudomonadota bacterium | reverse complement strand
TTCAGCAAGCCACTAAAAACTCAATAGATGTTCGTGGACGGGCTCTTAGACGGAACAGGAGGTGGTGCGGGGTTCGGCCAGGGGTGGAGCGCCGCGCTGTGACCGCCGCCGCCGCCCTCACCCATGCCGAGGCCGCCGGGGTGCATCTGCATCTCGACCATACCGGCATGGTGCGGATGACTGCCGCCACCGCCCCGGCGCCCGGACTGCTAACCGTGCTGCGCCAGCACCGGGAGGAGGTGGCCGCGATCCTGGCCCAGCGCCGCCGCGCCGACTTCTTCCTCCGCGCCAGCGCCGAAGCGTTCGCCGCCCTGCAAGGCCGCGACCCCGATTCTATCGAGGCCGAGGAACGCGCCGCTGTGTTCGGCATCTCCCCTTCCGATCCCGAGAGAGATGAGGTTCAGCATGAGTGATCAGCCGCGTTGTGAGACGCGCGCGCACGCGCGCGCGCGCGAGGCCGCCGAGGTAGCACCGGAGGTGGTGGCTGTGGTGGCGGTGCCGGGCGATTACAGGACGCCGCGGGTGCGCGTTGACGTGGCGCTCGGCAGCGTGGTGGTGGCCTTCTCGGCTGCCGGGTTGAAACGTCAAATGGTTGAGGTGCGGGCACCTATGTCTGTTGACGGGCGGTCGGCGGTTGTGGTGCCGCCAGACCTTCAGAAAGCGATCAATGCGGCGGTGTTTGAGGCGGTGAAGGCCGACAGGGTAGCCTGGTCACACTTGGCAAAGCGCCGCGGGTAATGGGCTGACCCGAAAATCGCTTACTCCTATCGCTCGCCGCAACAACACGATAACGTTACGAAGCCATGAACGGGGGGAACCAAATGGCTCGAATTATCGGAATCGTTTTCGCGGCCGCGATCATATCAGGATGCTCAGGGCAAATCATATCGCGGCACATGAACAATCTTATAGGCTCTCCTGCAAGTGCGGCGTTCGCTCGCCTTGGTTATCCAGATGGAGAAACTATGGTCGCGGGCCACAAGGCGTATATCTGGGCAAATCAAAATGCCGGCGTCGCGCCGGTATTCACCCCAACAACTACATACGGATATGTTGGAGCGCGCCCCGTATCAATGACAACAAACACAATGTCAATGGTGCCTTACAACCACCAGTGCCAACTGAGGATCATCGTTGATAGCTCCGACATCATTCGCTCCTGGGATTCCCGAGGGAATGAAGGCGGGTGCAGCTCCTACGCACGCGCTTTGTCACGGTAACGACGTCGGCATGGTGAGGAATACTGGGCGCCAACCACTTTGCTGATCACGCCTGCCATTTGCGCCCACTGCCGCCGTCGCGGCCGCTGCCTACACGGCGGCCGCAGGCGGTCCGCTGCACATGCCAATTGCTGGCAGGCTCGCTTGAGAACTCTGAAATCCGCCCCTAGGGAAGGCGTTGCCGCTGACGATTACCGGCCTGCTCCAACTGGTCATTGACGAACCAGCAGAGCATCCCGCCGTAAAGCAATGTGCTCGGCACCGGCCACTCCAGAAGCCAATGGACGATGCGTCGTATGCCCAGCCAGCCGATATGGACCTCAGGATAGGTGTCCATAGACGCGAGCAGAGCACGCCAAGAGCTATCGGGCCATGCTCCGTCCTGAAGCCATACAAGCCCCGACCAAAGGCAGCCCAGGACACCGACCAGCATCACGGTTGCTGAAATACCCATCCTGACACCCTGCTGCTGTGAGGACTGCCGTCAGGGCGATCATGATTCGCTCTTGTTGCGGAGTCACGACATATCCGCAGGCGGGTCCGCTACGGGTCCGCTCGGCTTTTCGGGGGTGTGGATAAGTCTGCTAAGTAGTGGTGCCGACACCCGGATTTGAACCGGGGGCCTACTGATTACGAATCAGTTGCTCTACCGCTGAGCTATGTCGGCCACCTGCGCCGCTAGATAGCGGCAGGCCGGGTTCGGGGCAACGCCTCCGAAGTCCCTTCCGGTCCTTTACACGTTGAAGCGGAACAGCAGCACGTCGCCGTCCTTCACCACGTAGTCCTTGCCCTCGACGCGCATCCTGCCGGCTTCCTTGGCGCCCTGCTCGCCGCCCAGCGCCACATAGTCCTCATAGGCGATGGTCTCGCAGGCAATGAAGCCGCGCTCGAAATCATTGTGGATCACCGCGGCGGCCTGGGGCGCCCTGGTGCCGCGGGTGATGGTCCAGGCCCGGGCCTCCTTCGGCCCGACGGTGAAGTAGGTGATCAGGCCCAGCAGGGCGTAGCCGGCGCGGATGATGCGATCCAGGCCGCTGTCCTCCAGCCCCAGGCTTTCCAGGAACTCCGCCCGGTCGTCTGCGGCCATCTGGCTGATCTCGGCCTCGATGGCGGCGGAGACGATCACCGCCTTCGCCCCCTCGGCCTCCGCCCGCGCGAAGACCCGGGCACTGTGGGCATTGCCGGTGGCGGCCGAGGCTTCCTCCACGTTGCACACGTAGAGCACCGGCTTGCTGGTCATCAGCTGCAGCCGGCGCACCGCCTCCTCCTCGCCCTCGGGGATCGCGGTGCGGGCGGGCCTGCCGGCCTGCAGGGCAGCCACCAGCGGCTCGATCACGGCGAGCGTCGTCTGGGCTTCCTTGTCCCCGCCGCGGGCGCGCTTCACCAGGCCTTGCTGGCGCTTCTCCAGGCTTTCCAGGTCGGCGAGCATCAGTTCGGTCTCGACCGTCTCGGCATCGCGCACCGGGTCCACGCTGCCTTCGACATGGGTGATGTCGCCATCCTCGAAGCAGCGCAGCACATGGACGATGGCGTCCACCTCCCGGATATTGGCCAGGAACTGGTTGCCCAACCCTTCGCCTTTGGAAGCGCCGCGCACCAGGCCGGCGATGTCCACGAATTCCAGGCTGGTGGGGACGATCTGCCGGCTCTTGCCGATACTGGCCAGCTTTTCCAACCGCGGGTCTGGCACCGCCACCCGGCCGACATTCGGTTCGATGGTGCAGAACGGGTAGTTCGCCGCCTGCGCCGCCACGGTCTGCGTCAGCGCGTTGAACAGCGTGGACTTGCCGACATTCGGCAGGCCAACGATGCCGCAATTGAAACCCATGATTCCCAGCCGCGCGGGCGCGGCCCCCTTATGCCAACCCCGCCGCAGCGGGCAGTTTCAGTCCGTCGCCGCCAGCCGGGTGGCCAGGCTCTGCGCCAGGGCGGCGGCGGCGATCCGTGCCGCGCCGTCATCGGTGTCCAGGTGCAGCGCTGCGGCGC
>JAEWCI010000192.1 GCA_023390705.1 Pseudomonadota bacterium | reverse complement strand
CCTGAGCGCCGCCCAGGCCGAGGCAGCCAGCCGGGCGGCGCAGGCCACCACCAACGAGGAAACCCGGCGATTCGCGACTGCGCTCGCGGAACGGCACCGAGGGCTGGCAGAGCAGCTATCCTCCCTGACCCGGCAGCGCGGCGGCCCTGAAGCGGCGCAGACGGCCGCGGCAGCACCGGGTCCGAAGGTCGCCAGGGCATTGCAGCGGCTTGCAGGGTTGGGGCAAACGGCCGCGCCCGGCGGCAGCGATCCCGGCCGCGAGTTCCTGGCAGCGCAACTCGAAGTGCATCCCGTGCTGGTGGAGATGTACCAGGCCGAGGCATCGCAAACCACGGACCGCGAACTCGGCCGCATCGCGATCACCGCCCTGGTGGGATTGCAGGAGGACTTCGCGACGGCGGCGCGGCTTGGGGAAGGATATGGACTTGCCCGCCCGGAAGGGCTGCTGGCAAATCCGCCGCAATACGGGCCGGGAACAGGTCCGGCGCGCTAGAGCATTTTCAAGCCGGCTGGAATCAGCCGGCGACTCGGACAATGGGAAGGAACAGTAGGCTGGAAATGGCGACTGGGGGCTGTTCCGTTATGCGCGGGCCGGAGCCCCTGGGTGTGCCCCGGGGGTGACCCGCACCTCTCCAACATGATCTCGCCGAAGCCCGCACTGGTACCGGTACGGCTGGGTGCCGGCTTCGGCGTCGCTTCGGTACGCGGCGGGCGGCGCCGCTCGGCGATACAGGCGCCAGTCTCCCGATGGGCGCCCAGGCGTTGTTCTTCGCCCGTGATGCCGTTGAGTGCGCGCTCGCTTCACCGGTCAGACCATCAATGCCGCTGCGCCGGCACTCGCAGCGGCGACAATCGTGCGGACGCATGACGCGCTGCCTTCATCCAGGCATCGCGTGATGCGGGCGCGCTCCGGACCTCTGAAGCCCAATATGCGCCGGCCGACGCAATCGGCCGCCGATGATGCCGCTTCCTTCGCGCGATGTGTCCCGAGACGGACGGTCAGGCCATTTCACTTCAGGTGTTGGGCAAGGTATTTGTTCATCTCGAACATCGTTACCCGGTCCTTGCCGAACACCTTCCTGAGCTTGTCGTCGGCCAGAATCTCCCGGCGGTTCTCCGGGTTCTGCAGGTTGTTGGCCTTGATATAGCTCCAGACCTTGCTGACCACTTCAGTGCGGGGGAGAGCACCCTGGCCAACCACCGCGGCCAGTTCCTCCGAGGGCTGCAACGGCGCCTGCAGCGCGTTCGACTTCTGGCGTGCTTTCCCCGCTGCCTTCGCTGGCGGCTTATCGGGCTTCTGCGCGGCTTTCGCTGGCGCCTTCCTTGGCTTTTCCGCTGCCTTTTCCGGTGCTTTCCCCGGCTTCTTTGCTGCGCTCGTCGGCATCTGTCCTCCAGAGGTTTTCTGTTCGGGGCCGGCTGGCCCTCACGGCAACGAAAGAAAAGAAACGTGTGCTCCCTGCCTTGGTTCGGTTGCGGCCTGGTTGCCCTAGCCCTTTCCTGCGCCGCGATCCCGGGCCCTGTTCATCACCGGGTAGCGGTCATTGGCTGGCGACAGACAGTCCCATGCTGGCATTACCGGTCCTGCCTCTCGTCTATTCCTTCCAGGGATGGATGGCCCATAGCCGCTGATAGCTTTCCTTGAGCCGGCGCAGTTCCTGCGTGTATTCGGCCGGTCCCAGATAGCGCAGGGGTAACTGCTGCTGCCGCGCCGCCGCCTGGAACTCCGGGTCCGCGATCGTCCGCTGCACGGCCAGGGCAAGCCGTTCCAGGATTGGTTGCGGAACGCCGGCAGGGGCGCCGAGGCCGCGCATGGACCCCTCCACCACGTCGAAGCCCAGTTCCCGGAAGGTGGGCACTTCCGGCGCGCCTTCCCAGCGCCGCACCGCCATGGAGCCCAATGGACGGATCAGGCCCTGCCGCCAGTCGGCCATGCCCTCCCCCATGTTCACCACCGCAACCGCGAGTTGGCGGGAAAGCAGGGCGGTCCGCACCTGGGAAGAACCACCGAAGGGCACGTGCAGGAAGCGCGTGCCCGTCGCCCGCTCCAGGGCGAGCATGGCGAGGTGGTCGTCCGAGCCCACGCCCGTTGTGCCGTAACCCAGCGTGCCGGGCGCGGCACGGGCGGCTGCGATCAGGTCCTGCAGGCTCTTGATCGGGCTGTCGGTCAGCACCCAGAAGCCGCCGGGATCATCCACGATATTGGCGATGAAGGAGAAATCCTCGAAGCGGAAACGCGCCTGCCGCTCGATGGGCACGGTGATGATGTTGGGCGTGTTGGTGAAGCCGATGGTGTGGCCGTCCGGCCTTGCCCGCGCCAATTCGCCCCAGCCCACTTCACCGCCGGCGCCGGCGCGGTTGGTGACGACCACGGGCTGCCCGAGATCCTTCTCCATGAAGCGGGCCAGGGTTCGCGCGGCCAGATCGGTGCCACCACCCGGTGCGAAAGCGACGATCATGGTGATCGGCCTTTCGGGGAAGCCCTGGGCGTGCAGCCTCGGCGCGATGAATGGCATGGAGGCGGCGGCGAACAGGGCTGCCCGGCGTGTGAACTTCATTTTCCCTCCCCTGGCGCCTTGCCAGCGCTGGGTGAATTCACACCATGGTTCCGCCGGTCAGGCAATCGGTCTTGCGACGATCCTGCGCCGTGAAATGCCGGCGGAGCAGGATGGCCAGGGAGCTCCGGCGCCGCACCGTATCCGGGCCTGAACTCACCCCCGATGGCCTTCTATTCCTTGCCATTCAATGCCGGCGCCGGCCCCGTGTCAGCCTGGCCAAGCACCTGCGCCAGCGCCGCGAAACCAGCCTCGTCGGTCCGCTCGAAGCGCAGCGGCGTCACGGTGATGTGGCCGGCGCCGACCAGCACGCTCTCCGCATCCGGTGGGTTGTCGCGCGGCCCGCGGCGGAAGTTCAGCCAGTGATACTCGCCACCGCGCAGGTCGGTGCGGGAGGTGACCTCGATGCCCTGCACGAGGCCCACCCCCTGGTGCGTCAGGGTAAGCGCCCCGGCGCGCCCGGCCGGCACGGCGGGAAAGTTCACGTTCAGGCAGGCGGGCTTGCCGGCGATGACCGGCCATAGCCGCTCGATGACCATGGGCGTATGGGCGCGGCCGGTATCCCAGGGCACGGCGTTGCGGTCGCTGAACGCCTGGCTGAGGGCGATCGCCGGCAGCCCGAGCAGCATGGCCGTCATGGCCGCGCCCACCGTGCCGGAAAATACCGTCTCGATCCCGAGGTTGGCACCGCGGTTGATGCCCGACAGCACGAGGTCCGGCGGGTTGTCGCGCATCAGGTGGCGCACCGCCATCACGGTGCAGTCGCCCGGCGTGCCGACAAGGCTGAAGCGCCGCTCGCCAAGGCGCGCGACCCGCAGCGGCGAATGCAGGCTGATCGAGTGCGAGGTCCCGCTCTGGTCATGTGCCGGGGCGACGATCCAGACCTCGCCGGCCAACTGCGCGGCGACCTGTTCCAGCACGGCGAGGCCGGGAGCGTCGATGCCATCATCATTGGTGAGGAGAACGCGGTCGAGGCGGTGCATCCGGGGCACGTTCCTTGTCCGATGGGGAGGCAGGCTTCCCGGACCAGGGGGCGGGCGGCACGCAGGCTGTCTTCCTTGGCCGGGGTGGTCCGGGCGCCGCACGGGTGCCCGGCATCAGCGCCCATAGGACAGACCGGGCTGGTTGTGGAGAGGCGGATTCCGGCGGGCACAATGCAGTGGGCAGGCTGGCCCGGCGGAGGAAAGCGGGGCGCTCCGCCTGGCCATCATACCCGCAGGTCGAGCAGGGAACCCCGCGGCAGCGGCCGAAGCGGCATCGGTGGCACGGCGTCCAGCGTGCGCGGCTGCGGCGCGGTGCTTCCGGCTTCCTGTGCCGGGGCACCGCCCCCCGGCGCAACGGCGCGGACCGGCTGCGTTGGCTGGGTCCGAAGCGCTTCCTGCGCGAAGGCAGCCAGGGAGTTGCTGGTGATCATGCCGAACAGCATGCCGCGCAAGCGTGAATCCCGGGTTAAGCGGAGAACCGGGAGCGGGATGGGCCGACGTGGCGGCAGGGCGTGCATGGCCCTGCCACTCTAACCGTCATCCTGTTAACTATCCAGAAACTGTTTACGAATTTTTAAACAGCCCTCCTGCGGTGGCCGTGCTCCCGCCGCAGGGGGCCCCCTGGCCTCAAGCCACCGCCAGCGCCGCCACGCCCGGCAGGGTCTTGCCTTCCAGCCATTCCAGGAAGGCGCCACCGGCCGCGGAGACATAGGTCATCCGCTCGGCCACCCCGGCATGCTTCAGCGCCGAGACGGTGTCGCCGCCGCCGCCGATGGACTTCAGCCCGGCCGAGGTGGTCAGCGCCGCCACCGCCTGCGCCACCGCCACCGTCGCGGCATCGAAGGGCGGGATCTCGAAGGCGCCGAGCGGGCCGTTCCACACCAGCGTGGCCGCGCTGCGCAGCTTCGCCTCGATGGCGGCCACCGTGGCGGGGCCGACATCCAGCGCCATCATGCCTTCCGGCACCGCGTTCACCGCCACCGTCACATTGTCCGCATGGGCGGCGAATTCGGTGGCCACCACCAGGTCGCTGGGCAGCAGGATCTCGCAGCCGCCGGCCTTGGCCTCGGCCAGGATCCGCCGGGCGGTGTCGTGCATCTCGGCTTCCTGCAGGGACTTGCCCATGGCATGGCCCTGGGCGGCAAGGAAGGTGTTGGCCATGGCGCCGCCGATGACCAGCACGTCCACCTTCTTCGAGAGATTGCCCAGCAGGTCGAGCTTGGTGGAGACCTTGGCGCCGCCGACGATCGCCACCACCGGCCGCTTCGGATTGCCGAGCGCGGCGTCCAGCGCCTCCAGTTCCGCCTGCATCAGCCGCCCGGCATAGGCCGGCACCAGCCGCGCCACGCCTTCGGTGCTGGCATGCGCGCGATGCGCCGCGGAGAAGGCATCATTGACGAAGACATCCGCCAGCTTCGCCAGGCCCTGCGCCAGCGCCGGGTCGTTCTTCTCCTCGCCGGCGTGGTAGCGGGTATTCTCCAGCAGCAGCACCTCGCCATCCTTCAGCGCGGCGACGGCGGCCTCCGCCTCGGGCCCGACGCAGTCATCCACCCAGCCCACCGGCCGGGACAGTGCGGCGGAGAGCGCTTCCTGCATCGGCTTCAGCGACATCTCCGGCACCCGCTTGCCCTTGGGCCGGTCGAAATGGGAGCAGATGACGACGCGCGCGCCCTTGTCCGCCAATTCGCGGATGGTGGGGCAGAGCCGCTCGATGCGGGTGCGGTCGGTGATGCGGCCGTCGCGCACCGGCACGTTCAGGTCGGCGCGCAGCAGCACCCGCTTGCCGCGGGGGTCCAGTTCGTCGAGCGTGCGGAAAGCGGGCATGTCTCATCTCCAGAGAAAGAGGCGGCGCGGGCCTCCCGACCCGCGCCGAGCGCGCTTCCGCGCGCCGCCGGAAGACCGGCGAAGCCAGGGCGGCGGATGCCGCCGCCCGGCCTTTGAGGGCCACAGTGATT
>JAEWCI010000047.1 GCA_023390705.1 Pseudomonadota bacterium | reverse complement strand
ACCCTCGACCACAGCCGCTACCGGCTGGCCGGCGACCGCCGGGGCCAGTTCCAGCCGGCCGATCGCCAGGTGCTCCAGCCGCAGCGCCAAAGGCAGGTCCGGCAGTTGCGGCAGCACCGTCCGGCTTGGCGGCTGCGGCTCGGACGGGCCACTGGCCGGCAGCCGCAGCACGCGCACCGTCGCGGCTTCCAGCAGCGCCACGCGCAGGCTGCCGCCGAGCAGCGCCGTCAGGTCCAGGTCCAGCCGAGCCTGTTCGATCTCCAGCCAGGGGCCTTCCGCATCGGCCATCGTCAGCCGTTCCAGCCGCGCGTGACCGGGTAGCGGGCCTTCCAGCCCTTCGATCCGCAGCCCCGGCACCTGCCGCGCCGCCAGCCCTTCCAGGCTGCGCTGCCCCGGCGAGGTGTTCAGCCACACCAGCGCGCCGGCCAGCGCCACCACCAGCAGCAGCAACAGCGCGAGCAGGGCCCATAACAGGCGGCGTCCCCAGCGTGACATAAGTTCAGAACGCCTGACCGATACCTACGTACAGCCCGTAGCCGGAAGACCCTGTCTGCCGCACCAGCGGGAAGGCCACATCGGCCCGTATCGGCCCGATGGCGGTGTAGTAGCGCACGCCAAGCCCGGCGCCGACCCGCAGATTGGAAAGGTCCGGCAGCGAACCGGTACCGACCGTGCCGGCATCCACGAAGGCGACGGCGCCGAAGTCACCCCAGACCCGCTGCCGCCATTCCAGGCTGGTTTCCAGCAGGCTCGCCCCGCCGGCCGGCTTGTTGCGGGCATCGCGCGGGCCGATGGACTGGTAGTCGTAGCCGCGCACCGAACCGCCGCCGCCGGCATAGAGCCGCTGATGCGGCGGCACGTCCAGCCGCGCCGCGCCGAGCAGCGAGCCGATGCTGCCCCGCACCGCCAATATGCCGCGCTTGTCGCCGAGCAGGTCCCAATAGGTGCTGGCGGTCAGCCGCAGCGGCGCGAAGGGCGCCCCCTCGCGGACGCTGTAGGAAGGCGTGACGCTGGCCTGGGCCCGCCAGCCGCGTCCCGGGTCCAGCAGGCTGTCGGTGCCGTCCCAGCGGCCGCCGAGCAGCACGCCGACGGTCTGGTAGGGTCGCAGCCGCCCGTCCGGCGGCCCGGCCCGGCCGAAATCCAGCACCGGCCCGGCCTGCAGGGTCAGGCTCTCGGACAGCCGCCGCTCCAGCAGGGCGGAAAAGGTCACGGCATCGCGGTCATAGGCTTCCAGCCGCTCCCGCAGCGCGGCGATGCTGCCCACCAGGGTGAGGTCCTGGCCGAACAGGCCGGGCGCGCGCAGGCTGGCGCCGACCCGGTAGGTCATGTCGCCGATATCGCCGGAGGTGCCGATGCGCGCCACCTCGGCTTCCAGCCGCAGCCTTTCCGCCCGGCCGAACAGGTTGCGGTGCTCCCAGTAGACCCGGACGGAGGGGCCGTAATTGGTTTCGTAGGCAGCGTTGATGCCGAGCGCGTGGCGCAGCCTTTCCGTCACGGTGAAGGTCACCGGCAGCCTGCCCTCGGCATCCAGCCGCTCCGCCGCCCGGGCGCGGACGGAATCGAAGGCGCCCAGGGCCATCAGCTCGCGCCGCGCCTTTTCCAGCCGTTCCGGGCTGTACGGCTCACCGGCGAGCCGCGCGGCCTGGCGGCGGAGGAAGGCGGTATTCACCTTCACCGCGCCATCCACCTCGGGCGTGGCGAAGCGGGCCACCGGGCCGGGGGCGAAATTCCAGGTGACATCCATGGCCCGCCGGTCATGGTCCACCAGGGTCTGCCGCCGCGCGACCGTTGCCAGCGGGTGGCCGGCGGCAAGAAGGCGGTCCAGCAGGGTCCGCTCCGCCGCCAGCACTGCCGTCGCGGCGGCGGGGTCGCCCGGGGCGAGGCCGTAGGGCTCCTCGGCCACCCTGGCGATGGCGGCGGCGCCGGCCGGGTCGGGGGCGTTCAGCGTCAGGCGGCCGATGCGATAGAGCGGCCCCGGCTGCGGTTCGATGCGCACCGCCACCGGCTCCTCGCCCAGCCTGGCCTGCAAGCTCTCCAGCCTGGCCGCGAGGGCGGGGCTTTCCATGGGCTCCCCCGCGATGAGGATGCGCAGCCCGGCGCCCCAATAGCCGAGCGAATGCATCGCCTCGGCCAGCCGGTCACGGTCCGCCATGGCACGGGCCAGGATGCCGGCGGCGCCGGTCGGCGCCTGTTCCTGCAGGCTGGCAAGCTGGGAGGAATCCTGCAACGCCTGGTCCAGCGCCGCATCCCCGGTCGGAAGGATCGTCACGCGATAGGGCAGCACCGGGCCAGCCGGTGCGTCCTGCGCCGGGGGCGGAGGGCCTTGCTGCGCCGGCACCGCGGCTGGGGCGGCAAGCAGCAGCAACAGGCTCGCGAGCAGGCGGCAATGGAGGTAACGCACCCGACAAGAATGGCGGAAGCGGCCCGGCGGTTCCAGGCTGTGGTTCCGGGTCGTGGTTCCAGGCCATGCTTCCCACGCGGAGGCCGGCGGGGCCGGCGGCGGCAGGGGGGGGCGGGGCTGGCGCCGCGGGGCGCCGCGCATTACCGTCCGGCCGATGGATGCAACGCTGCAAGAAACGCTGACCGGGTGGCGCCGCCATCTGCACGCCCATCCCGGCCTGACCCTGAACGAGGGCAATACCGCCGCGTTCGTGGTGGAGAAGCTGCGGGAGATCGGCGTCACGGAAATCACCACCGGCGTTGGCGGGCATGGCGTGGTGGCCACGCTGCGGCGCGGTGCCGGCGGGTCGAACCGCTCGGTCGGGCTGCGGGCCGATATGGACGCGCTGCCGATCCAGGAGCTGAACGAGCTGCTGCCGCACCGCTCCACCGTGCCCGGCGTGATGCATGCCTGCGGCCATGACGGCCACACCACCGCGCTGCTCGGTGCCGCCCGGCTGCTGCTGGACGACCCTTCCTGGACCGGCACGGTGCAACTGGTCTTCCAGCCGGCCGAGGAAGGTGGCGGCGGGGCGCGCTCGATGATCGCCGACGGGCTGTTCAGCCGCTTCCCGATGGAGCGCATCTTCGGCTGGCACAACTGGCCGGGCCTGCCGGTCGGCACCGTGGCCGTGCATGACAGCGCGGTGATGGCCGCCGGGGCGCGCTTCGAGATCGCCTTCGAGGGCCATGCCGGCCACGCCGCCCTGCCGCACCTGACGCGCGACCCGATGCTGGGCATCGGCCACTGCATCGTCGCGCTGCAGAGCGTCGTGGCGCGCAACCTGGACCCGCTGGATGCCGGCGTCATCAGCCTCACCATCGCCCAGGCGGGGGAGGCGCAGAACCAGGTGCCCAACCGTGCCGTGCTGAAGGGCACCGCCCGCTGGCTGAGCGACGGGACCGGGCGGACGCTGGAGGAAGGGATCCGCCGTGTCGCCCATGGCGTCGCCATCACCTTCGGCCTGGAAAGCGAGGTGCAGTTCCGCCAGGGCGTGCGGGTCACGGCGAACAGCCCGGCCGAGCGCGACCTGGCCGCGGCGGCGGCAGCCGCCGTGACGGCGCTGCGGCGCGACGTGCCGGCGGCCATGACCGGCGAGGATTTCTCCTGGTTCCTCAAGGAAGTGCCGGGCGCCTTCGTCTGGATCGGCAATGGCCCGGCGGATGACGGGCGGGAACTGCACAACCCGCGCTACGATTTCGAGGATGCGGTCCTGCCGCATGCCTGCCGCTACCTGGCAGAGGTGGCGAAAAGGGCGCTGGCCGGGCGCTGATTCCCGGCGCGGGACGTCTCGGCTTCCGAAGCCGGATACCGGCGCGCAGGGTTGCCGCGTGCCCTATCCTAGCGGCCGCAGCCGAGCCTTGCTGCGATGGGAGCCCGGTGTGGCGGCCGGCTGGATCGGCCGGCAATCCCGCGCCGGAGCGGATCGCGGATGGGCATGGACGCCCGGGAGCGTGAAGCCGCTCCGCATCCAACCACCCCCTGCGGATTGGCGTTCGGTTCTGAACGCAATCGGGTGTAGTTTCGCACCCCGCACCATGGATGTCTGTGAAAGGGGTGGGTCCGATGCTTGGCAAGCGAGGTTTTCTGGGATGCGCGCTCTGCGCGGCGGCCGGCCTGGTAGCTGGCAAGGCGGAGGCGCAGCCGGCCGGCGGACCGAAGCGCACCGAATTGCGGCGCCTCGACTATCCCAATGGCCATGAGGTCATCCAGATGCTGCTGGAAGCGCCGGCAGATCTGCGCATCCCGCGCCATACCCATCCGGGCATCGAGTCCGCCTATCTGCTGGAAGGCGAGATCCTGCTGGAAGTCCAGGGCCAGCCCGATCGCGACCTGAAGCCGGGCGATTCCTTCCAGGTGCCGGCCGGGGTGCCGCATGGCGGCAAGGTGGGCGCGCGGCCCTGCAAGCTGCACATCACCTACATTGTCGAGAAGGGCAAGCCACTCGCCTCGCCGGCCTGAGGGCGCCGTGGCGGGCTGGCGGGCGCTGCGCCCGGCCGACCTGCCGGCGCTCTGCCGCCTGGCCGAGGCGGCGCATCCGTCGCATCCGGAATCGCCCGCGGTCTTCGCCGAACGCCTGGCGCTGGCGCCAGGGTTCTGCCTGGCGCTGCCGGGCGGGGAGGGGCTGCTCGGCTACGCCATCGCGCATCCCTGGGCCGGCCCGCCGCCCCCGCTGGACAGCCTGCTCGGCGCCCTGCCGGAAGCACCACGGGCGCTCCACCTGCACGACATCGCATTGGCCGAGGCGGCGCGGGGCATGGGCCTTGGGAGGGAGGCGCTGGTGCGGCTGCTGGGCATGGCGCGGCAGGCGGGGCTGAAGGAGGCCAGTCTTGTCGCGATCGCCGGCAAGCAGGGATATTGGCAAGGCCAGGGCTTCACGCCTGCCGCCGCGCCCGGGGCGGCGCTGCACGGCTATGGAGAAGGCGCGGTGCTGATGCGCCGGCGGCTGGAGCAGGGCGTGGACCGGCACGAAGGCGCGTGAACGGAAGAACACGCCACGGAGCATGGCCCGCAGCGGCCTGCGCCTTCAGGGGGATGCGCAAGCCGCTGGCG
>JAEWCI010000025.1 GCA_023390705.1 Pseudomonadota bacterium | reverse complement strand
CCTCGAGCCGATCGGCAACATCCCACCCGCCGAAGCCGAGGCGCGCTACTATGCCAGCCAGCAGGAGGTTGCGCTGGCAGCCTGACTCAAACTCCCCAGCCTCCGGCAAACCCGGGGCGGTTCATGTGAGGGTAGTGTTGACGAGACTGTTCGCCAGCGCCTCGAGTTCAAGGTCGGCGAGATGGCCAAGGCTCTCGAGGACTCCGGCCTGCGCATCTCCCCCGTGCCTATGGATCCCGACGAAGAGAACGACGAATTGGGAGCCAGCGGCCTCGATGAAGGCGACGTCCGCGCGCTTATGGCGTCCTTAGGGGGGCGGGCGTGAGCCGCTCCCTTTCACCAGGAATCGCCTTTGGATGCTCCGATCTGCTTGCAGCGGCGTGCAGAAACACCCTGACGCCGAGTGCGGTGCTGTCTCTCTCGCTGGGCTCGGCCCGGCCAGTAGACGTCCTCAATGCCGCCATGTCGCTGCGTTGGCTCGAGTTAACGCCCGAGGGGATTCTCGCGGCCACGCCGCGCGGTGAGCGGGCCCTGGCGGAGAGCGACGCCCGCCGTAGGCTGCGCCTTTTGGTTCTTGACCATGTGGAGGTTGAAAATCCGACATGGCTACATCTTGCCCCAGCTGGTCGTAGGGAGACTCTGCTGCATGCCCCACCGGGAGTCCGACAAATTCTCGTCGAAGCCGGGCTCGCCTACGGGGATGACGAGGATACTGTCGCTTTTTGGGACGGTCTCGCTAGCCGAGCACGGGGCTTTCGGGATACCTCGCTCTCAGAAATCGGGCGCCGCGGCGAGCGCCTCACTGTCGAACGCGAGACTGCCCGCACTGGCCGCTCGCCTAAGTGGATCGCGCTTGACAGCTCATCGGATGGCTACGACGTGCTCTCAACTGTGTCGGCAGTGGACGCACAGCGCCTCACAATCGAGGTCAAGACTAGCGAACAACCGCTTTCGGGGGCGGTCTTCCACCTCACGCGCAACGAGTGGGAGACAGCGAGCGAGTCCCTGAATCACGCCTTCCATCTTTGGGACCTTTCGGGCAGGTGCCCAAGGCTCGCGGTGCTCGCCGTACCTGAGGCTGCCTCACATATCCCTGCAGACTCCGGGGACGGCTCTTGGGAATCCGTGGCTATTCCCTTCCGAGCTTTCGCTGGTCGCTTCGCCGACTGCCCTTGAGCATCACCGCTTTCCGCGCTGCCCCTACGGTGAGCAGCCATTTTGCGTGCCGCGCGGCGCTCGGAAACACCATACTTCGCCCGAGCCCCGCGACCGCCTGCCGCCGCAAGAGACCTACAAGTTTCCCTCGGCCACGTCCTTCAGCACCTGCTTCTCCAGCGACATATCCGCGACCTGGCGCTTCAGCCGGGCATTCTCCCGCTCTAACTCCTTCACCAGCCCCTCTTTCCAGGCCGATCCTCTCAGTCAGCCTGATTCGAAATGCCGGTCAGGTCACTCGATGCCCTGCGGACGCGGCTAGGGCCTGAAGGGATGAGCGCGGCGCTCGACGCAGAGAAGCTGTTTCCGGAGCCCGATGGCCTACACTCCGTCCTCCGGAGCCTTCGGTTGGCTATTGGATTACTGAATTGCCGCAAGCCCACCACGGAGGAAAACAGGCCCAATCAATATGTTAGACCTTGTAGGTTAAATCGGCCAACCCTCAAGGTTCGGAGACTCTCCGGCATATCGGAGAGAATAGCCACCCTCGTTCCGGATATGCACTTTCAAGGTCACAACCGAAAACCGCAGGAAACCTGCGCCTCAGCGCGGTGCCCTGGTCGGGAGAGACAGGTTGTGAGGAGACCGACTGGAGCAGGGATAGCAATCCAGGAACGAAATTCCCTGGGGCGCCGTATCAGCCGCGCGCTTGATGATCCAGAACGCCGGCGGCTACCCGTCCCGCCTCGCCGGGAGTGCGAGCGTCACCGCCCAGCAGGTCGCGAGCATGGCCGCCGACCCCCAGAGGCAGGCCGAGAGGCCGCCAAGCTGGTAGAGCAGGCCCGACAGCAGCGTACCACCGAAGCGGCCGGCCGCGTTGGCGGCGTAGTAGAACCCGACGTCCTCGGCCGCCTTCTCCGAGCCCGCATAGGCCAGCACGAGGTAGGAATGGACGGAGGAGTTCACCGCGAAGGCGAGACCGAATAGGGCAAGGCCGAAGACTACGATCAGGTCCGCGCGCAGCCCGTCGATGCCGACGGCCAGTGCGAGCACCGTTGTGGCGAGCAGGAGCAGCAGCGACCAGAGCCGTGCCGCCGGCACCTCCGTCGTCAGCCCGTCCGGGCTGCGCCGCACCAGCGCGGGGGCGGCCGCCTGCACCGCGCCGTAGCCGATGGTCCAGAGCGCCAGGAAGCCGCCGACGATCGTGAAGGTCCAGCCCGAGGCGTAGAGGAAGACCGGCAGGCCGACCACGAACCACACATCGCGCGCGCCGAACAGGAAGACGCGCGCCGCGGCCAGCAGGTTGACGCCGCGGCTCTTGGCGAAGAGCTCCCTGGCCGACCTCGACGCCTTGGCCTTGCCCATGAGCGGCGGCAGCGACAGCACGACGCCGGCGAGCACCAGCGCGAGCCCCGCCGCCATCGCCCAGAGCGCGCCGCGGAAGCCCAGGGCCTCCAGCAGCAGCCCGCCGAGGAAGAAGCCGAAGCCCTTCATCGCGTTCTTGCTGCCGGTGAACCAGGCCACCCAGCGGAACAGCCGGCCGGAGGCGTCACCCGCGGTGAGCTTGATGGCCGACTTGCTCGCGGTCTTCGTCAGGTCCTTCGCCACGCCGCAGACGCCCTGCGCCGCGACCACCCAGGCGACCGACAACGCCGCCGTCCAGGCGGGCGAGACCGCCGAGAGCATCAGGAAGCCGGCGATCTGGGTGGCCAGCCCGACCGCCAGCATGCGCGCGATGCCGAAGCGCGTGGCGAGCCACCCCCCGATGAGGTTCGCGCCGATCCCGGCTGCCTCGTAGAGCAGGAACAGGAAGGCGAGGGTGAAGGGCGAGTAGCCCAGCCGGTAGAAGTGCAGCAGCACCAGCATCCGCAGCGCGCCGTCGGTCAGGGTGAAGCCCCAATAGGCCGCGGTGACGATGGCGTAGTTGCGGGTGCCCGAGCCCGGGGACGCGACGGCGCTGCCGCTCATGGCGTCAGATCCCCTTCTCTTCCAGGTGGCAGGCCAGGTCCACCATCCGGCAGGCATAGCCCATCTCGTTGTCGTACCAGGCATAGACCTTCAGGAGCGTGCCGTCGGTGACCATGGTCGAGGGCGCGTCCACGATCGCGCTGCGGGTGTCGCGGGCGTAGTCGGCGGAGACGAGCGGCCGCTCCTCGTAGCCCAGGATCCCGGCGAGTGGCCCTTCGGCCGCGGCGCGGAGCAAGGCATTGGCGTCCTCGGCGCTGGTCTCCCGCTGCAGCTCGAAGACGCAATCCGTCAGCGACGCATTCAGCACCGGGGCCCGCACCGCGTGGCCGTTCAGCTTGCCCCTCAGCTCGGGGTAGATCAGCGCGATGGCCGTCGCGCTGCCCGTCGCCGTCGGCTGCAGGCTGAGCATGGCGCTGCGCGCCCGGCGCAGGTCCTTGTGCGGCGCGTCGGTCACCACGTTGGTGTTGGTCGGGTCGTGGATGGTGGTGATCTGGCCGTGGCGGATGCCGATCGCCTCGTGCACCACCTTCACCACCGGGGCGAGGCAGTTCGTGGTGCAGGAGGCCGCCGTGACGATCGGGTGGCGTGCCGGGTCGTAGAGGTGCTCGTTCACCCCGACCACGACATTCAGCACCATGTCGAACTTGACCGGTGCCGCGACCACGACGCGCTTCGCACCGCGGCGCAGATGGCCGTCCAGCGTCTCCGGCGTCAGGAACCTGCCGGTGCACTCCAGCACGACGTCCACGCCGAGGTCGCCCCACGGGATTTCCGCCGGATCGGCATGCGCCGAGAAGGACAGGCGGCGGTCGCCGATCCGTAGGCCCGCGTCGCCCTCCGTCGCGATGCGCGGGCCGCGCCAGCGGCCCTGCACGCTGTCAAATTCCAGCAGGTGCGCCGTGGCCGCGACGCCGCCCTTGACCTCGTTGAGGTGGACGACATCCAGCCGGTTGCCGCGGCGCGGGTCCTCCTCCGGCCGCTCCGCCGCGTCCAGCGCGGCGCGCAGTGCCAGGCGCCCGATGCGGCCCATGCCGCTGATGCCCACCCTCATGCGATCGTCCTCGTCCCGTCTTGCATCTCAGCGCAGCACCGCCGCGTGCGGATCAGCCAGTTCGTCCACCCGCGCCTTCAGCGCCATGCGATCCAGCGTGGCCACCGGCAGGCTGGCGAAGAGCTCGAGCCGGCGGCGGAGCCCCGCGTAGAGCTCGTTGAGCAGCGTCGCGCGCTCCGCCGTGCTGCCGGTGAACTTGGCGGGATCGGGAAGCGGCCAGGCGCCGGTGATCGTCGTCGCGCCGAAGTCCGGGCAGACCTGCCCCGCCAGCGTGTCGCAGAGTGCGACGACGAAATCCATGCGCGGCGCATCCGGGCCGCAGAACTCGTCCCAGGACTTCGAGCGGAAGCCGGAGACGTCGTGACCGAGCGCCTTCAACTGGGCCAGCACCTCGGGCAGCGGCCCGTCGGGCGACGGCTCGGAGCCGGCCGAATAGGCTGCAAAGCGGCCCGGGGCCAGCCTGGAGAGGATGGCCTCGGCCATGATCGAGCGAGCCGAGTTGCGCGTGCACAGGAACAACACGTTGAAGGTCGGTGGCTGCACGGCATGGGTCTCCCCGGGTGTGGCGTCGAGCAGGCAGCCGAGGTCGTCGCAGCGGCCTGGCCGGCCGCCGCAGCAAGCATCGGCCAGGAAGGCGAGCAGCCCCCGCAGGCGCGCGATCCGGGCCGCGTAGATGAGGCTGCGGCCCTGGCGCGTCGCGGCGATCAGCCCCGCCTAGTCGAGCGCACGGAGGTGAAACGACAGGGTCGATGGCGGCACGCCGAGGCGAGCCGCGACCTCGCCGGCGGCGAGCCCGGTCGGCCCCGTCTCGAGCAGCACGCGCAGCAACTCGAGCCTGGTGCCCTGCCCGAGGGCCGCGAAGGCAAAGGCTGCCTCATCCGCTTCCATGGTTCGACGATAATCGAATCATTTAGTATGGCCAGGTGAAACTTTGATGACGGCGCCAGATGTTCAGCCGCTGCCGAGAGCCTCGCGCCCCGGTCGCAGCGCTCCGACGAGAGCGGTCGCTGCGATCCACTGCGCTGCCGCCGGCGCCGCTGCGGCGGCCGGGGCCGTTAGCTGGCGGCCCGCTGGATGGCGCGTGTCTCCGGCGCATCCAGGACGGGCGCGGTGGCGGGGAACCACCGCCGGCCGAGCCGCAGCGCCACGCCGACCAGCAGGATCAGCACCGGTACCTCGACCAGCGGCCCGATGACGGTGGCGAATGCCACCGGCGAGGCGAGGCCGAAGGCGGCGATGGCGACCGCGATCGCCAGCTCGAAGTTGTTCGAGGCGGCGGTGAAGGCGATGGCGGTGGTGCGCGGGTAGTCGGCCTCGATCAGCCGACCCATCCAGAAGCTGACCAGGAACATCACCAGGAAGTAGATCGCCAGCGGCACCGCGATGCGCAGCGCGTCGAGCGGCAACCGCACGACGTCGCCACCCTTCAGTGCGAACATCGCGACGATGGTGAAGAGCAGCGCGGCGAGCGTGATCGGAGCGATGCGGGGCAGGAAGGCCCGGGCGTACCAGTCCTCGCCGCGCCGCGCGACGAGGAGCCGCCGCGTCAGGAAGCCGGCGGCGAAGGGCACGCCGAGATAGAGCAGCACCGCGCCCGCGACGGTGGCGAAGGAGACCTCCACCACGCGCCCATCCAGCCCGACCAGGGGCGGCAGGACGGAGAGGAAGAACCAGGCGTAGAGCCCGAAGAAGAGCAGCTGGAAGACGCTGTTGAAGGCGACGAGGCCGGCGACGTACTGGTTGTCGCCGCGCGCGAGCTGGTTCCAGACGAGCACCATGGCGATGCAGCGCGCCAGCCCGATCAGGATCAGGCCCGTCATGTACTCGGGGTGGTCGGAGAGGAAGAGGACGGCCAGCGCGAACATCAGCAGCGGGCCAATGACCCAGTTCTGCACCAGCGAGAGCAGCAGCACGCGGGTGTCCGCGAACACCCGCGGCAGCGCCTCGTAGCGCACCCGGGCGAGCGGCGGGTACATCATCAGGATCAGGCCGACCGCGATCGGCAGGTTGGTGCCGCCGATCGAGGCGCCGTCGAGCACGGCGGGCAGGCCGGGGACGAGGTGCCCGAGTGCGACGCCCGCCGCCATGGCGGCGAAGACCCAGAGCGTCAGGTGGCGGTCGAGGAAGGACAGGCGGCGCGCAGGCGCCGCCGAGGGTTCGGCGGTCATGGGGTGTGTTCCTCGGATCAGAGCGCGGCGACGAGGGCCTTGAGGCGGACGAGGCCCTCGCGGCTGAGGCGGTAGCAGACGCGGGGCCCGTCCACCTCGCCCTCGACCAGCCCCGCGGCCTTCAGGATGCGCAGGTGCTCGGAGACGGTGGACTGGGCGAGCTCGAGGTCGGCAACGATGTCGCAGCCGATACAGCCCTCGCGCCGGGCCAGCAGGCGCAACACGCGGACCCGGGCGGGGTGAGCGAGCGCCTTGGCCAGGGCGGCGAGATCCTCGTCGGCGGCGTCAGGGCGGGGGGTGGCTCGTCGGCTCACGTTTCTGTTGCGTCTCTTCGTCAAT
>JAEWCI010000647.1 GCA_023390705.1 Pseudomonadota bacterium | reverse complement strand
GTCCCGCGCGCTCCGCATGAATGGAACATTCATGCCGCTGGTATGCCGAAGGCGGTCAGCTCCGGTAGTCGGGCTTCTCGTTCTCGATCAGGCGCAGGGCCGAGATCCAGGCCGGGCCCCAGCTTTCATGGGCGTTCGGCCGGTGGAACTGCGCCGCAGCCTTCTCGCAGACCTCCTTCGGCGGGATCACCAGCTCCGCCCCGCCGGACATGGCGGCGATCTGCGCGGTGCAGGCGCGTTCGAGGTAGTAGAGGTAGTCATAGGCCTGCGCCGCGGTCGGGCCGCAGACCAGGATGCCGTGGTTGCGCAGGATCATCGCGTTGTGCTGGCCGAGGTCGCGCACCAGCCGCACGCGCTCATCCTCGTCCAGCGCCAGGCCCTCATAGCCGTGATAGGCGAGATGGCCGTAGAACTTCATGGCGTGCTGGGTGATCGGCAGCAGGCCGTTCTTTTGGGCGGAGACGCCCATGCCGTCCCTGGTGTGGGTATGGATGACGAAATGCGCGTCCTCCCGCGCCATGTGGACGGCGGAGTGGATGACGAAGCCGGCGGCGTTCACCAGGCGGCCCTTGCCGTCCCAGTCCGGGTACTCCTCCAGCGGGTTGCCCTTGGCGTCGATCTTCACCAGGTCGCTGGCGCGGATTTCATGGTGCATCACGCCGTAGCGGTTGAGCAGGAAGACCGGCTCCGGCCCCGGGATGCGGGCGCTGATATGGGTGTAGATCCAGTCCGTCCACTTCTGGTAGGCGCAGAGCCGGTACAGCGCCGCCAGGTCGCAGCGGATGCGGTATTCCTCCTCGGACCAGCCTTTCAATTGGGCGGGGGACGGGGCGACATTCATGGCTTTTCTCTCCCTCGGGTCCGGGGATGGTCGCGCCGCTTGGCGGCCGGCGTCAACGCCGCCGGGGCGGTTTGACGGCAAACCGCGGTCACCCTACCTCCATTGGCAAGCAGAACAGGGAGGAACGGGCGATGATCACGCGGCGGCTATTCGGCCTCGGCGCCGCGGCGCTGGCCGCGGCATCCCGGCCGGGCCAGGCCCAGGACGGCCCGGTGACGCTGATGGTGCCCTTCACGCCGGGAACGGGCATGGACATCCTGGCCCGGCTGGCGGCGCCGGTGTTGCAGCAACGCCTGGGCCAGCCCGTGGTGGTGGAGAACCGCCCTGGTGCCAGCGGCAATATCGGCACCCAGGCCGTGGCCCGCGCCGCGCCGGACGGCCGCACCCTGCTGGTTTCGGCCAATACCTTCGTCACCAATGTCCCGCTGTTTCAGCCCGCCCCCTATGACGCGGTGGCGCAATTCACCCCGGTGATCCTGCTGACCGATGGCGATCTGGTGCTGGTGGTGAACCCCGATGTGCCGGCGAGGACGGTGGCGGAATTCACCGCCCTGGCGAAGCAGCGCCCGCTCGACTACGCCTCGCCCGGCATCGGCACGCCGCAGCACCTGGCGATGGAACTGTTCCGCCTGGAAGCGAAGGTCGAGCTGAACCACGTACCCTATCGCGGCAGCGCCCCGGCGGTGCAGGACGTTCTGGGCCGGCGCGTCGCGGCCATGGTGATGCCGGTGCACACTGCCCTGCCGCTGGCCGCCGAAGGACGGGTGAGGATGCTGGCCGTCGGCAGCCCCCGCCGCGTGCCCAGCGCGCCCGATGTGCCGAGCTTCGCCGAGGCCGGCTTCCCGGGCGTGGAGATCGGGTTGTGGTATCCGCTGCTCGGCCCGGCCGGGCTGCCGCAGGCCATGGTCCAGCGGCTGAACGCCGCGCTGAACGAATGGCTCGCCCTGCCCGCCACCCAGGCTCAGCTCCGGCAGCAGGGCATGGTGCCGGTGGGCGGCACGCCGGAAGTGCTGGCCGGGCGCATTGCCCGCGACCTGGCCCGCTGGACGCGCGTGGTGCGGGACGCCAACATCCGCGCCGAATAGGGAAAGGCCGCCATGCAGGATGTGCTCGTTCTCGGTGGCGGCCCGGCCGGGCTGACCCTGGCCCTGGCCCTGCACCGCGCCGGCATCCCCTGCCGGGTGTTCGAGGCGGCGCCGGAAATCCGCGCCGTCGGCGTGGGCGTGAACATCCTGCCGCATGCTGCCGCGGTGCTGCACGGGCTGGGGCTGGAAGCCGGGCTGGCGGCCCGCGCGGTGCAGACCAGCCAGAGCTATTTCTTCAACCGCTTCGGCCAGTTGATCCATCAGGAGCCGCTCGGCCGCGCCGCCGGCTACCCGGCGCCGCAATACTCCATCCACCGTGCCGATCTGCAAACCGTGCTGCTGGATGCGGCGTGCGAAAGGCTGGGCACGGAGCGCATCCAGCTCGGCCACAAGGTGGCGCGGGTGGAGCAGGAGGCCGATGCCGCGGTGGTGCATTTCGAGGGCGGGCGGCGGCCGGCGCGCGGCATGGCGGCGATTGCCTGCGACGGCATCCACAGCGTGGTGCGCAGGCAGCTTCATCCGCACGAAAAGGGCTTCCGCTACTCCGGCTACAACATGTGGCGCGGCGTGACGCGCTGGCCGCGCTTCCTCAACGGCGCGCCGATGGTCCGTGCCGGCTGGCTGAAGACCGGCAAGATGGTGATCTACCCCATCCGCGACAACATCGATGCCGAAGGCCGCCAGTTGGTGAACTGGGTGGCGGAGGTGGAGACGCCGCAGCACCTGGACCGCGACTGGAACCGGCCGGGAAGGCTGGAGGATTTCCTGCCGCTCTTCGCCGACTGGCATTTCGACTGGCTGGACGTGCCGGCCATGCTGCGCGCCGCCGACACCGTGCTGGAATTCCCCATGGTGGACCAGGACCCGCTGCCCTGGTGGACCCAGGGCCGCATCACCCTGCTGGGCGATGCGGCGCACCCGATGGTGCCGCGCGGCTCCAACGGCGCCGGCCAGGCGATCCTCGATACGGTGACTCTGGCGGAGAAGCTGCAACAGGGCGGGCCGGTCGAAGCCGCGCTGAGGGCATATGAGGCCGAGCGCCTGCCCGCCACCGCCGCGGTGGTGCTGCGCAACCGCAGCAACCCGCCCGATGCCATCCTGCGCGAGGTCCATGAGCGCACCGGCGACAGGCCCTTCGCCCGCATCGAGGATGTCATCAGCCGCGAGGAGCTGCTCAACCTGACCGATGGCTACAAGCAGGTCGCGGGCTACACCATGGAGGATGTGCGGCGCCGCACGGCCGGGTGAACCGGTGCGAAGGCGCTTCACGCCTCCGGCCGTGCCGGCCTCCAGCGACCGCGCTCTACTCCCGCCGCTTCAGCGCCAGCCTTTTCGCGGGATTGCCGGTGGCGAGGCTGGCGAAGCGGGCCAGGATGTCCTCCGGCCACTCCGTCACCTTGCGCTTGTCGAGGTCCACGCAGAGGTAAAGTACTTCATTCTCGGCGGCCAGCCAGCCTTCGGTCGCGTGGTGCATGCGGTGCACGGCCAGCAGGCGCTTGCTGTCATAGGCCAGCAGTTCATTGGTGCAGGAAAGCGGCATGCCCTCGCGCACCTCGCGCACATAGCTCAGCCAGGTCTCGGCGGCGAAGGTGCCGAGGTCGCGCGCGCGGAATGCGGCGCCGAGGCCGAGCCGGGGCCAGAGCTGGTCGGTCGCCATGTCGAAGACCACCAGGTAGAAGCCCATGTTCATATGGCCGTAATGGTCCACCCAGTCGGGGCGGACCACCGCCAGCGGCGGCGGCAATGTCTCGCTCACATCTCTCTCCTCAACAGGCCGGATGCGCCAGCCAGCCGAGCACCGTGCCGTCCTCGGCGCTGACCCGGCGCGCGTCGGCGCAGCGGCGCTCCAGGAAGAAGGCGGTCGCCGCCGGATCGGGCGGCGGCGCCTGCAGCCAGGGCAGCCTTTGCTGCACGCTGCCATCCTCGGCCCGGGCGATGCAGTAGATGGTCCGCCCGCCCTGGCGCAGCCTTATGCCCCATTGCCCGGTACCAATTCGCCAGACGCCATCGGCGAAGCCCTGGCGGTCGCGGTCGAGACAGGCACGCAGGGCCGGCAGCGCCAGCGGCAGGTCCTGGATCCAGCCGGCCGTGGCGGTGGAGGCGCAGAGCAGGCCGGCCAGCACCGCCATGGCGGCCAGCGGCCAGCGCCGTGGGCGGGCGGGATCCCTTCCCGCCCCGTCCGCTCCCCGTGCCGGTTCGACCGCTCGGCTCATCCCCCCTGTCCTCGCCGCAAGGCCGGGCGCGGTGGCGGCTTAGTGGATCTCCTCGGATTTCGCCAGCGCCTCGCGCAGCTTGGCGATGTCGAAATCGTCGCGCTTCGCCATCTCCAGGATCACCGCCTCCTTGCGCGCGATCAGGTCGATGGCGGCGGGCAGCAGCTTCACCACATCCGCCGGGATCACCACCGCGCCATGGCGGTCGGCATGTACCAGGTCGTCATGCATGCAGGGCATGCCATGCACCATCACCTCGCGCCCCCAGTCCACGACATGCACATGCGCATGGCTCGGGTTAACGATGCCGAGAATCTGGAAGCCCGGCGCCAGCATGTCGATGTCGCGGAAGCTGCCATTGGTCACGCAGCCCAGCACCCCGAGGCCCTTGTGGACATTGCTGTTCACCTCGCCCCACATGGCGCCGGTGCCGGGCTGGTCGTCCAGGTCCTCGATCACCACCACGGTCGGCAGGTCGGCCGCCGCGACATATTCGTACCAGCCGATGCGTGCCGCGCGGTCCTGTTCCCGCGTCCGGCCGGAAGGGGCGGCGGCGCGAATCTGCCCGGTGCGGGCCAGGCCGCAGATCGGCGGCAGGGAGGGATCGGCGCAGGTGAAGGGCTGGATGGTGAAGCCGCGGCCGCGCCGCGCCGGCGCCACGACCTCCAGCGCGTTGCAGATGGAGGGCGTGTCCCAGCGCCGCAGCAGGTCGATATCGGCGCGGGTGAAGGGGCGTTGGGTCATGGGGCATCCTCCCGGTGTTGCCTCAACATCGGGCCGCGGCCCGGTGCGGTCAAACCCCCGCCACGCATGACCGGCGGGTCAAAACCCCGTCCCAGTGCTTGCCGGGGCCGCCCGGACTGGCATAGGCATGCGGTCATGGAAGGCAGCGCGCCGCGATGGATGAAAGGAGGCGGCTGCCTGCCGGCGGCACTCCGGCCGATGCTGCCTGCCGTGCTGTCCTGCCTGGCTCGGCCGGTCCTGGTTCCGGCCCTCCTGGCCCTGGCGGCGCTTGTCCCTGCCATGCCGGTACCGGCCGGCGCCCAGACGGTGCGCGGCGCCGCGGCGCCGATCTACCAGCCCAATATCGACGCCCTGATCGAAGGCGGCGAGGAATGGCTGGCGCGGCTGGAGGCGCAGGGCTGGTTCCTGCGTGGCCAGTTCACCGCCATCCTGCAGGGCAATGCGCGCTTCCGTTCGCCCTATCGCGGGCCGAACAGCCTCAACCCGAAATGGTCCTTCGAGAACACCCAGTCGCTGGACCTCGTGCTTGGCCGGCGCCTTTGGGCGAATGCGGAGCTGGTGGCGGTGCCCTCCGTCACCCGCGGCTTCGGCCTGTCCAATGCCGTGGGCGTCGCCGCCTTCCCCAACGGCGAAGCCTTCCGGCTGGGCAGCGAGGAACCCTACCCCTTCCTCTCCCGGCTCTTCCTGCGCCAGACCATCCCGCTTTCGGCCGATGCCGAGGGCCAGGACGTGGACCCGATGCGCTTCACCGGCCCGCTGCCGCGCGAACGCATCACCTTCACCATCGGCAAGGTTTCGGCCTGGGATTTCTTCGACGACAACCGCTATGCCCATGACGCCCGCTCCCAGTTCATGAACTGGGCGCATGTCGGCGCCGGCGCCTTCGACTTCGCCGCCGATGCGCGCGGCTTCACCAACGGCGCGGTGCTGGAATGGGAGGATGGGCGCTGGGCCTTGCGGGGCGGCGCCTTCATGGTGGCGCGGCGGGCCAACTCCCTCTCGCTGGACCCCAAGCTGCTGCAGGCCTGGCAGGCGCTGGGCGAGGTTGACCGCTTCTACAGCCTGGGCGGGCAGCCGGGGGCGCTGCGGCTGATCCTCGGTGCTTCCCGCACCCGATCCTCCAGTTGGGAGGCGCTGACGGCTGCCCTGCCGCTGGGCACCGAGGCGCCCCGCGCCTACCGCACCAAGGCCATGCTTGCGCTGAACTGGGAACAGGCGCTCACCGGCCAGCTCGGCGCCTTCGCCCGGCTGGGCTGGAATGACGGCCGCCGGCAGAACTGGATGTTCACCGAGATGGACTGGTCGGCCTCGGCCGGGCTGGTGCTGGACGGCGAAGCCTGGCGCCGCGAGGGCGACACGCTGGGCCTTGCCTTCAATATCGGCGGCCTCTCGGCGCCGCACCGGCGCTTCCTCGAAGCGGGGGGAATCGGCTTCATCACCGGCGACGGCAGGCTGCGCTACGCGCCGGAAGCGGTGGTGGAAGGCTATTACGACCTGCGGCTAGCCCCCGGGCTGACCGCCGCGGCGAATGTCCAGTTGGTGGTCAACCCGGCCTACAACGCCGACCGTGGCCCGGTGCCGGTCTTCGCATTGCGGCTGCGGGCGGCGTTCTGAGCCGCCCGGTCGGCGCAGGGCCTCTCGGCCCGAAGCCGTGAATCGGCCGGCACGATAGAAGCCATCCGGGCGACAGCCCGGCGCATGCCATGGGGCCGGACGATGCCGCCCCGGCTTCGCCACGGCATCGCAATGACAAATCGTGACAATTACGATACTTTGGGATGTTAGCGGACGTTGTTTGAACTTCGTCCCATATTCCACCCGGGGTAGCGCCCCTGTATGCTGGCGCACCCTCAGCAGGGGCGTAGGGAAGTGGCGCTGGACATCAAGCAGGCGAACCGGTTGCTCCGTATCACTACGCCGCTCGGACCCGATGTGCTCGTGCTGCGCCATCTCAGCGTCACCGAAGCGGTGGAGAGCCCCTTCATCATCGCCGCGGAGGTGATCTCGGCCCGGGACGACCTGCAGCCCAAGGATCTCATCGGCAAGACCATCACCTGCACGGTGCAGGTGGAGGACGCGCCGGCCAGGCACTTCAGCGGCATGGTGCGCGCCTTCGCCCGGACCGGCAGCCAGGAGCGCAGCCTGACCGGGTACTGGCTGGAAGCGGTGCCGTTGCTGTGGAACCTCAGCCGCACCTCGGATTGCCGCATCTTCCAGGACATGAGCGCCAGCGACATCCTGAAGAAGATCTTCGGCGAAGGCGGGGTGGAGCCCAACCGCTTCGGCGGCCTGCCGGGCACGCCGCGGCCCTATTGCGTGCAGTTCAACGAAACCGACCTGGACTTCACCCATCGCCTGCTGGACGAGGTGGGCGGCAGCTACTTCTTCCAGCATGCCGAAGGCAGTCACACGCTTGTGATTACCGGCTCCAACGCCGATTTCCCCCTGCTGCAAGGGGAGCCGCTGGTGGTCCGCACCGAAGCGGACCGGCCCGATGCGATCAGCCGATGGCAGCCGCAGGGCAGCCTGCCGCCGGGCAAGCGCGCCACGCTGGATTTCGACGGCATCAAGCCGAGCAAGCTGCTGACCGCCAATGCCGCGACCATGCTGCCCTATCCCAGCCCTTCGAGCTGGGAGATGTTCCGCTGGCCTGGTGGCCAGGGGGCGCGGCCGGACATCGACCCGGCCAAGCTCGGCATGGAGCAGGAGGAAGCCCAGGCCGACCTGGTGAATGCGGCGAGCCGCAACCCCGCCCTGCATGCCGGCGCGCGGGTGAAGGTGAAGCCCGACCTGGCGGGCGGCCCGGAGACCTGGCTCATCACCGCCGTCCGGCACGAGGCGGTGGACGAGACCCATCTCGGCCAGGACGGCACGGCGGAATACGCCAACACCATCACCCTCACCCCGGCCGACCGGGTCTGGCGCAACCCGCATCCGCGGCCGCGGCCGCAGATGCCGGCGGTGCAGAGCGCCATCGTCACCGGCCCGGCGGGAGAGGAAATCCACACCGACGAATACGGCAGGGTGAAGGTGCATTTCCACTGGGACCGCGCCGGCAGGAAGGACGAAACCTCCACCTGCTGGGTCCGCGTCGCCCAACCCTTCGCCGGCGCCTGGGGCGGAAGCTGGTTCCTGCCGCGGATCGGGGACGAGGTGCTGATCGCCTTCCTCGACGGCGATCCCGACCGCCCGGTGGTCATCGGCTCGGTCTATAATTCCGATGGCAAGCCGCCCTTCCCGCTGCCGGGCAACAAGACGCAGAGCGGCATCCGCACGCGTTCCTCCAAGGGAGGCGGGCAGGACAACGCCAACATCCTGCGGATGGACGACAAGAAGGGCTCCGAGGAGGTCTATTTCCAGGCGGAGAAGGACCACAACCTGCTGGTCAAGAACGACCGCACGGATGTGGTCAGGCACGACCGCACCACCACCATCCACAATGCGGACACGCTGACGGTGAAGAAGGCGGACCGCACGGTGACGCTGGAGCAGGGCAACCTCTCCACCACCGTAAAGATGGGCAACGAGACGCGCGAGATCAGCCAGGGCAACCGCGAGACCGCGATCAAGATGGGCAACGAGACCCTGAAGATCGACATGGGCAATCGCACCACCGAACTTGGCATGGGCAATGACGAACTGACGCTGAAGATGGGCAACCTGACCATCAAATGCGCGCTCGGCGCCATCACGCTTGAGGCGATGCAGAGCATCACCCTGAAGGTCGGCCAGTCGGAGGTGAAGGTGGACCAGATGGGCGTCTCGGTGAAGGGCATGATGCTGAAATCGGAAGGTCAGATGATGACCGAGGTGAAGGGCCTGATGACCAAGATCGACGGCTCCGCCATGCTGCAGGCCACCGGCGGCATCATCATGATCGGCTGACCGGCAGATGAGCGCTCCCCTTCCCAAGCTGGCCCAGGCGCTGCCGCCGCTGCTGCCGCGGCTGGAACTCGATGCCGGGGCCGCGGCCCTGCTGGCGGATGTGGCCGATGCTGGCAGCGGCCTTGCCAGGCTGGAAGCCGCGGGGCGCCTGCATGAGGCGCTGCGGCTGCTGGCCCACGCCCTGCCGAAGCGCGAGGCGGTGTGGTGGGCGGCGATGTGCGCCCGTTCGGTGCCGGACCCGGCACTGACCC
>JAEWCI010000633.1 GCA_023390705.1 Pseudomonadota bacterium | reverse complement strand
TGAAGAGCAGGGTATGGCCGTCCGGTGCCGACTTGGCGGCGGCCGAGGCGCCGATATTGCCGCCGGCGCCGGTGCGGTTCTCCACCACCACGCGCTGCGGCAGGCGCTGGGACATGCGGTCGGCCAGCAGCCGCGCGAGCACATCCGTGGGGCCGCCCGCGGCATAAGGCATGATCATGCGCACCGGCCGGTTGGGCCAGTCGCCGGTGGACTGGGCAGGTGCGGGGCCGGCGGCAAGGGCGGCACAGGCAATTCCGGTGGCCAGCAGCAGCCGACGCAGGGTGGTGGTCATGATTTCCTCCCCTTGCGTTCTGTTGTTCAGAACGCTGTTCTGTATGGCAGCCGAACTTGTGCGACTGGCGGCAGGCAGCGGTCAAGCGGAAAGCCGCCGGCACGCCTTCAGGTGTGGGATGAGCGGCGCGGCGCAGGTGTCGCGGGAATCACCGGGCCGCCAGGGATGCCGGGTTCCGCCCGGGCAGGGCGAGCCGCAGCCTCCGGCGCCGGCATCAGGGGGGTGGGATTTCCGCCGCCAGCACCTGCCCGGTGCCGCTTTCGGTGATGAGCAGCGTTGTGCCGTCCGGCGCGAAGCAGCAATTGGTCGCATGGGTGCCGAAGGCGGTGCAGTCCACCCGGAACACGCAGCGCCCATGCGCATTCACGCCCCAGACCTGGCCATGGCCGGGATTGGCGATGAACAGCCGGTCATGCGCGTCCACCGCCATGCCGTCCGGCCCGCTGGTCCCCGCGGGCACGCGGAAGAAGCACTGGGCCTTGCCGACGATGGCATCCGGCCGCAGGGCGAAGCGCCAGACCTCGCAGCTTCGCGTCATCGCCACGTAGCAATGGGTCTGCGCCAGGTTCAGCGCCACGCCGTTGGGGCTTGGGCCATTCGAGATCAGCCGGTCCACCCTGCCATCCGGGTGCAGGCGGAACACCCGGCCGCTGGGGTCCTGCAACCCGGTCTGGCCCTGGTCGGTGAAAAGGATGCTGCCGTCCCGGTGCAGCACCAGGTCGTTCAGCCCCTTGAAGCCTTCCGAGATCACGTTCTCCAGCACCGGCGCCATGCTGCCGGTGGCGGGATCGAGGCTCAGCAGCCCGTGGCGGTAGTCGGTGATGAGCAGGGAGCCGGCATGGGCCCCGCCGCGTCCCCCGCCATGCCCTTCGGGGCGCGGGCCAGCCGCCATGCCGTTCGGCCAGCCGTCATACTCCGCCACCACTTCCCATTTGCCCGGCCCGACACGGAAGATGCGGCCATTGGGGATGTCGGTGACCAGGAAGTTCCCGGCATGATCGAAGCAGGGGCCTTCCAGGAAGCTGTCCACCGCGGCGCCGGCGCGATTCGCGTCGGACCATGCTGTCTGGCGCATGCGGCGGAGCGAATCGGGCAGGCGGGAAAAGAGGCGAACGGGGATTTCCCGCGGGGAGCTGTTCCACATGCCGCCCAGGCTGCACCTCTGCCGCACGGGGGGCAAGTCCGCCGATCCATGGCTTGACGCAGCGCAGCAAAAACCGACATGGCTACCGCCGAACTCTCCCCGGGGTGATGCATGTTGCGCCTGTCGTCCTGTCTCCTGCTGCTGCTTGCGCTTGCCGCCCCGGCCCAGGCGCAATTCGGCCCGCAGGGGCCGCCCGCTGTCGGTGTGCAGACCGCCGAGCGCCGCCCCGTCACCGAAAGTACGGAATTCGTCGGCCGGATCGAGGCGATCAACCGGGTGGACATCCGCGCCCGCGTCACCGGCTTCCTGCAGGAACGCCTGTTCCAGGAAGGGCAGGAGGTGAAGCAGGGCGAGGTCCTGTTCCGTATCGAGCGGGCGCCCTTCGAGGCGCAACTCGAACAGGCGCGGGCCAACCTGGCTTCCGCCCAGGCGCAACTGGAGAATGCCCGTGTCGCCCTGGCCCGGGCGCAGCAATTGCGCACGACCGGCGCCGGCACCCAGGTGGCGCTGGACAACGCCCAGGCGCAGGAGCGCACCGCCAATGCCGCCGTGCTCGGCGCCCAGGCGCAGGTCCGGGTGGCCGAGATCAACCTTGCCTATACCGTCATCACCGCGCCGATCGACGGCAAGATCGGCCGCGCCACCCTTACCCCGGGCAATGTGGTATCGCCGACGCTGGAGCAGCCGCTGGCCACCATCGTCAGCCAGGACCCGATGCGTGTCGCCTTCACCATCAGCTCCCGCGCCGCGATGGAACTGCGCAACCGCTATGAAGGGCGCGGCGGCACGGCGGCGGTGGTGGTGCGCGTCAGGCTGACCGATGGCCGGGTCTATCCCCATGCCGGCCGGGTGAATTTCATTGATACCCAGGTGGACCGCAACACCGACAGCCTGCTGGTCCGTGCCACCATCCCCAACCCGGTGCGGGAGAATACGGAGCCTGGCACCCCCGGCGACCGGGAGCTGATCGACGGCCAATTCGTCTCGGTGCTGGTGGAGGGGGCGGAGCCGGTGCAGGCCATCGTCATCCCCCGCGCCGCGGTGCTGCAGGACCAGGGCGGCTTCTTCGTCCTCGTCGTCGGCCAGAACAACCAGGCGGAGCGCCGCACCGTGCGGCTCGGCTCCAGCACCGCCGAAAGGGCCGTGATCGAGGAGGGGCTGCAGGGTGGCGAGACGGTGATCGTGGAAGGCATGCAGCGGGTCCGCCCCGGTCAGCCGGTGAACCCGGCCCCGGCCGGCCAGCCGGCGGCATCCACCGCGCCCGGCGGGCGGGGCTGAGCCGCGATGATCTCCAGCGTCTTCGTGGATCGGCCACGGCTGGCCGTCGTCATCGCGATCATCACCACCCTGGCCGGGCTGCTCTCGCTCTTCGTCATCCCGGTCAGCCAGTTCCCGGACATCGTGCCGCCGCAGGTTTCGGTTTCCACGCGCTATCCCGGCGCTTCCGCCGCCGTGGTGGAAAGCTCCGTGGCGCAGGTGCTAGAGAGCGCGGTGAACGGCGCGGACCGCATGCTCTACATGCGCTCCAACAGCGCCAATGACGGCACCTACACGCTTTCCGTCACCTTCGCGCTGGGCACCAACCCGGATATCAACACCGTCAACGTCAACAACCGGGTGCAGGCGGCGCTGGCGCGGCTGCCGCTGGAAGTGCAGCGCAACGGCGTGACGGTGCGCAAGCAATCCGCCGCGGTGCTGCAATTCATCGCGCTCTATTCGGAAACCGGGCAGCAGGACCCGCTCTTCCTCTCCAACTACGCCACCATCAACATCATAGACACGCTGGCCCGCGTCCCTGGCGTGGGCCAGGTTAACCTGTTCGGCGCCATGGACTATTCCATGCGCGTCTGGTTCCAGGTGGACCGCCTCATCAGCCTGAACGTCACGCCGCAGGACATCATCGCGGCGATCCAGGCGCAGAACGTGCAGGCGGCGGTCGGCCGCATCGGCGCCCGGCCGATCGGCGAGGACCAGCAATTCCAGTTCAACATCCAGACCCAGGGCCGCCTGGCCACGCCGGAGCAATTCGGCGACATCATCATCCGCGCCAACCCGGACGGCAGCACGCTCCGCGTGCGCGACGTGGCGCGGGTGGAACTGGGCGCCACCAGCATGGACACCGAAAGCCGGCTGAACGGCCGGCCAACCGTGACCTTCGGCGTCTATCTCGCCCCCGGCGCCAATGCGGTGCAGGTGGCGCAGACGCTGCGGCAGACCCTGGACCGGCTGAGCCAGCGCTTCCCCGAAGGGGTGCGCTACACGGTGGTGTACGACACCTCGGATTTCGTGAACGACACGATCCATGAGGTGATCAAGACGCTGCTCGAAGCCTTCATCCTCGTCGTCATCGTCGTCTATCTCTTCCTCGGCAGCCTGCGGGCCACCATCATCCCGACCATCGCGGTGCCGGTCAGCCTGATCGGCACCTTCGCCGTGCTGCTGGCGGTGGGCTACACCGCCAACACCATTTCGCTGCTCGCCATGGTGCTGGCCATCGGCATCGTGGTGGACGACGCCATCGTGGTGGTCGAGAATGTGGAGCGGGTGCTGGAGGAGCACCCGGAATTGACCCCGGCCCAGGCCACCAAGAAGGCGATGGCCGAGATCACCGGGCCGATCATCGCCATCACCCTGGTCCTGCTTTCGGTCTTCGTGCCGGTGGCCTTCATCCCCGGCGTCTCCGGCGTGCTGTTCCGGCAATTCGCCGTCACCATCGCCGTCGCCATGCTGATTTCGGCGACCAATGCGCTGACCCTCTCGCCGGCGCTCTGCGCCCTGGTGCTGCGCCATGGCGGGCCGCGGCGCGGGCCGATCAAATACGTGCTGCTCGGCATCGACAAGGTGCGCAACGGCTATGCCGCGGTGGTGGCGCGGCTGGTCCGCGTGGCGGTGCTTTCGCTGCTGCTGACAGTGGCCTTCGGCGCCGGCATCTGGTGGGTGTCCAAGGCGACGCCCCAGGGCTTCCTGCCGCAGGAGGACCAGGGCGCCTTCTTCGTCCAGCTTCAACTGCCGCAGGGCGCCAGCGTCGGCCGCACCCGCGATGCCGTCATCCAGGTGGAGCAGATCCTGCGGCAGAACGAAGCGATCGCCAACATCCTCAGCATCGTCGGCTTCAGCCTGATCGACCAGGGCGCGCAGTCCAATTCCGCCTTCATCGTGGCGCGGATGAAGTCCTTCGCCGAGCGCACCGCGGTGCAGGATTCGGTGAATGCCGCGATCGGCCGGGTATTTGGCGGGGCGCAGGCGATCCGTGTCGCCAATGTCTTCGCCTTCAACATCCCGCCGATCATCGGGCTCGGCACCGGCGGCGGGTTCGAGTACCAGTTGCAGGATTTCGAGGGGCGGGAGCCGGCGGAACTGGGCGGCGTGGCGGGCGGGCTGATGGTCGCCGCCAACCAGGACCCGCGCCTGGCGGCGGTGTTCACCACCTTCTCCCCCACCACGCCCAGCCTGTTCCTCGATATCGACCGGGACAAGGCGCAGGCGCTCGGGGTGCGGGTGGGCGACATCTTCACCGCGCTGCAGGCCACGCTGGGCGGGTTCTACGTCAACGACTTCAACCTGTTCGGCCGCACCTGGCAGGTCAACATCCAGGCCGAGGCCGGCGACCGCGACGACATCCCGGATATCTGGCGCATCCGCGTGCGCAACAGCCGTGGCGACATGGTGCCGCTGCGCGCCTTCGCCGATGTCCGGGTGGTGCTGGGTCCGCAGACCATCCAGCGCTACAACAACTACCGCTCCCTCACCCTGAACGGCGCCGGGCGGCCGGGCGTCTCCTCGGGCGAGGCGCTGGCGGCGATGGAGCAGATCTCCGCCCGTGCCCTGCCATCGGGCTATGGCTTCGACTGGACCGGCACCGCCTACCAGGAAAAGCAGGCCAGCGGCCAGACCGGCATGCTGATCGGCCTCGCCGTGCTGTTCGCCTATCTGTTCCTGGTGGCGCTCTACGAAAGCTGGACCATCCCAGTGCCGGTGCTGCTTTCGGTCGCGGTGGGCGGGCTCGGCTCCTTCCTCGCCATCCGCTTGAGCGGGCTGTCGCTGGACGTCTATGCCCAGATCGGCCTGGTGGTGCTGATCGCGCTGGCGGCGAAGAACGGCATCCTCATCATCGAATTCGCCAAGGAAGCGCGGGAGGACCGCGGGCTTTCGGTGCGCGACGCCGCCATCGAGGGCGCGCGGCTGCGGTTCCGCGCGGTGATGATGACCTCCATCGCCTTCATCCTCGGCCTGGTGCCGCTGATCACCGCGACGGGGGCGGCCATGCTCTCCCGCCGCGCGGTCGGCACGCCGGTCTTCGGGGGCATGCTGGCGGCCTCGATCATCGGCATCTTCATGATCCCGATGCTCTATGTGGTGTTCCAGGGCATGCGGGAACGGGTGAAGGGCGCCTTCCGCCGGCGCGAAGCGACCGTGGCCGGGGACTGAGTGGCAGAAAAGGGGCGATGGCGCGCATCCTCCTCGCCTCCTCCGGCTCGCTGGGGGACCTGCATCCCTTCATGGCGCTGGCCCAGGGCCTCGGGGCGCGGGGCCATGCGCCGGTGCTGGCGGTGCCGCCCGCCTACCGGGCGCGGGTGACGGCCGCCGGCATCCCCTTCGCCCCGCTGCGGCCCGACATGCCGGAGGAAGCGCTGGTGCCGGAGGTCATGGCCCGGGCCATGCACCCCCTGGATGGGCCGGAATTCGTCTGGAAGGAATTCGTCGTCCCGGCCATCCGCGAGAGCCATGCCGACCTGCTCGTGGCCGCCGGGGGGTGCGACCTCATCCTCTCCAACCCCATCGTGCCGGCGGCGCCGATGGTGGCGGAGCAGCTCGGCATTCCCTGGGCGCCGGTGGCGCTGCAGCCGGTGATGTACTTCTCGGCGCGTGAGCTTTCGGTGCCTGCGCCGGCGCCCTGGGTCCGCCACCTTTACCGCTTCAACCGCTGGCTGGCGCCGCTGCAGCGCCGGCTGGTGCTGCGGGTGCTGCGCGACTGGCTGGCGCCGGTGCATGAATTCCGGGCGGAACTGGGGCTGGCGCCGGCGCTGGACCCCCTGCTGAACAGCGCCGGGGTGCCCGGCTTCGGCCTGGCGCTCTTCTCCCCCTTGCTGGCGCAACGCCAGCCGGACTGGCCGCCGGGTACCGAGCCCACCGGCTTCGCCTTCTGGGACGAGGATGCGCGGCTGCCGCCGGACCTGGCCCGCTTCCTCGCCGCCGGGCCGCCGCCGCTGCTCTTCACCCTGGGTGCCGCCGCGGTGCATGCCGCGGGCGATTTCTACCGGGAAAGCCTGGAAGTGGCGCGGCTGCTCGGCCGCCGCGCCCTGCTGCTGGCGGGGCCGGCGCGCAACCTCGCCGGTCTGCCGGACCCGCTGCCGGACTGGGCCATGGCGGTGGACTACGCCC
>JAEWCI010000073.1 GCA_023390705.1 Pseudomonadota bacterium | reverse complement strand
GCTCGTTGCAGGCGCTGGCCCAGGCGGCGTTGGCCGCGGCATCTCCGGCATGGTGCGCCATGCCCGCGGCGCGCGGCGAAAAGATGGTGAGGTCGGTGCCGCGTTCCTGCTGCAGCCTGAGCTGGCCGTTGACGATGCTCTCGCGGATCTGGTCGTCGGTGATCTGCGGCCGCGGCGGCGCCTTCTCGCCCTTCAGCAGCGCGGCGAGCTGGTCCTGCCGCCAGGCCTCATGCGACTTGGGCGAGGTGGTGTAGTGGCCGTGGCAGTCAATGATCATGGATGTCTCCTCGGGATCGGGTTGGACAGGGTGCGTGCTTGTATCCTGCCACGTATCATGCCGGCCGGTTCACGGCTCATTCGGGTTTGACGCCGGTGCGGTCGGCGGCTTCGGCGTCGCCGCTCGGCCGCCCAGATGACGAGTTGCGCGGCCAGGCAGGTTTCCGCCTTCACCATCTCATAGACCGGGTGCGGCAATGTGCCGGTGCCGGGCGTGGCGCAGTTCAGCGCGCCCGGCCGGCTGCGGTCCAGCGCCAGGAATTCCCGCAGGCCCCGTGCCGGCAGGTTCGGGTTCACCACCAGCAGCATCGGCGCGTTGGAAACCAGCGCCACGGGCGAAGGCGGTGGAGGGCTTATAGGGCATGTCGCACCGGACCGCCGGGTTCACCGCCAGGATGCTCCTATTCGCATGGAACAGGGTTTAGCCGTCCGGCGCCGCCGCCGCCACCGCGCCGCCCGCCGCGCCCCGGGCGGCGATGAATTCCGCTATCCCTATGGCCAGCCGGAGGATGTACGGCGCGAATACGAGGAGGCGACGGGGCGGCTGCCGCCCGGCCGGCGGAGTGCCGCAGGGCCCGCAGGATTGATGCAAGCCACCCTGCCCCGCGGGGGGCCGGTTGCCGGCACCCGCGATACGGCCTGCCGTGCCAGGCTGAGCAATTCTCGCTCTGGCCCCGGACGCCTTCGCCCGCTTCCTGCGCGCCGATCTGGAGCGCACCCGCCGGGCGGTGCAACTGGCCGGGCTGCGGCCGGAACAGGGCGGATCGCGGGCGGGTATCCGGAACCCAACGCCGATCCGCCGCAGGCGGCGCTTGTTTGCCGCCGGCGCGGCGGCCTACCATCCCGGCAAGACCGGGAAAACGGAGGAACGGACCATGAGCAAGGGCCAAGCATTCGCGGGCGTGGTGCGCTGGCCGGGCGGCGCGCGCATGGAATCCATGCCGGACACGCTGGGCGGCGTGTTCCGCCTCGAACTGGGCGGAAGCGAATGGGAACACCTGACGCGCGGCCTGCCGGCGGAATGCCATGTGCCCTGCATCACCGTGGACCCGCATGACGCGAAGCGCCTCTATGCCGGCACCCAGGAAGGCCCCTATGTCAGCACGGATGGCGGCAGTTCCTGGCACCGGCTGGACTTCCCGCGGCGCGACCTGCAGGTCTGGGCCATCGCGGTGCATCCGCGCAACCCGCGGAAGCTCTATGTCGGCACCTCGCCGCTCGGCATCTTCATCTCCGAGGATGGCGGCGGCACCTGGCGGGATTCGCCCAGCGCGGTGCTGCCGGATGTGGCGGACATGCGCGGCTTCCACAACCGCGTGATGCGCTTCGCCTTCAACCCGGCGAAACCCGAGGAGATCTTCGCGGCGCTGGAAGTGCGCGGGGTGATCCGCAGCACCGATGGTGGCGAGACCTGGCAGGATTGCAGCGACGACCTGATCCGCCTTTCGGCGCAGCCTAGGCTGAAGAGCGCCATCATCACCACCAACACGGCGGAAGGGATGCTGGACGCGCATGCCATCGCCATCAGCGCCGCGGCGCCGGAAACGCCTGTCGTCGCCGTGCGCATGGGGCTGTTCCGCAGCGAGGACCATGGCGCGCACTGGCAGGACATGGGCATGCAGCAGCGCAGCCCGATCTTCTACGGCCGCGACATCCGCGTCTGCCCGCACGACCCGAACACGCTGTATGCCACGCTCTCCACCGCCGCGAACGGCGCCACCGGCACGGTCTGGCGCAGCACCGATCTCGGCCGCAACTGGGCGCGCTTCGACACGCCCACCAGGGCCAATGGCACCATGATGGCGGTGGCGCCCTCGCCGCGCGACCGCGGCGTGGTCTGTTCCGTCACCCGCAAGGGGGATGCCTTCGCCACGCTGGATGGCGGCGCCACCTGGCAGGACATGCCGCTGCCGAAGGGCTGCCAGGGGGTGATGGCGCTGGCGCTGAACTGACACCCGGCGCAGCAAGTCCCGGCTTTCGGAGCCGGGTATCGGCGCGCAGGGTTGGTGTGGCGGCTGCGCGCCAAAATCAGAATCATGCCGGCCGCATGACATCCTGACTGATGGTCAGCGGTCATGCGGCCGGCATGAGCGGAGGATACGGGGGAGGCAGGGCGGCTTCCCCCGGCCCTTGCCGCCGGGGTGGTGGCATGCTGCAGCGGCTTGCGCGTCATCCTGACCACGCAAACCGCCGCAGGTCATTGCCCGTAGCGTCGCTTCACGCTTCCGGGCGTTCACGCCCGCCCGCGATCCGCCCTACCGCCGCCGCAACAGCCCGCCCAGCGCGCCGCGCAGCACCCGCCGGCCGAGTTCCGACCCCACGCTGCGTGCGACGGATTTCGCCAGCGCCTCCGCCACGCTTTCTCGCTTGCCGCCGCCGACCAGGATATCGGCCCAGCCGCCGCCCTTCTGCACCGGTGGCGGCATGCGCCGCTGCTGCGGTGCCTGCGGGATACGGCTGCCGCGCGGTGGTGCGC
>JAEWCI010000581.1 GCA_023390705.1 Pseudomonadota bacterium | reverse complement strand
GTGGTGAGCGGCGCCGGCCGCCGGGGATCAATCCACCCTGGCGCCCGAGGCCCGCACGAGGCGCGCGAAGAGTGTTTCCTGCACTGTGCGGAAGGTGGCGAAATCCTCCGGCGTGGTCCACCAGGGGGTGGCTCCGTGCTCGGCGAAGAGCCGGATGAGGCCCGGGTCCTGCAAGGCACGCCGGGTCAGTGCGGAGAGTTTCTCCACTGCGCGGTTCGGCATGCCCGCCGGCCCGACAAGGCCACCCCAGGAGGTGATCTCGAAATCCGGGTAGGACTCCGCCATGGTTGGCACATCCGGCAGCGCTTCGCTACGGCTGGTGCTTGTCACCGCCAGTGCCCGCACCTTGCCGTCCCGCACGGCGCCAATTACCGTCGGGACATTGTCGAACATCATCTGGATGCGCCCGCCCATCAGGTCCACCAGCGCCGGGGCACCGCCGCGATAGGGGGCATGGATGACATCGAGTCCGGCCACCTGCTTGAACAACTCCATTGTCAGATGCGGGGTGGTGCCGGAGCCGCCCGAGCCATAGACGAATTTGCCGGGGTTCGCCCGCACCAGCGCGACCAATTCCGCAAGGCTGCGCGCCGGCAGGTTGTTGTTGCAGATGAGCAGGTTGGGCACTTTCCAGATGCCCGAGACGAAGGTGAAATCCTTCGCCGGGTCGTAGGGCAGGCTCGGGTAGAGTGAGGGCGCGACGGCGAGCGAGGCGACGCTGCCGAGCCCGACCGTGTAGCCATCCGGCGCCGCATGGGCGATCGCCGCCTGGCCGACCGTGCCGCCCGCGCCGGCACGGTTCTCGACGACGAATTGCTGTCCGGCGAGTTCGCTCATCTTGTTGCAGTAGATGCGCGACATGATGTCGGTCGCCCCGCCTGGCGGGAACAGGTTGACGTATCGCACCGGCTGTGTCGGCCAGGCTTCGTTCGCGGCCATGGCGCCGCGGGCTTGGGCTGCCGCCAGGCCGGCGAGCGCCAAAGCGAAAACGCCCCGCCGCCGCAGCGGCCGGGGGGCCAGAACCCCAAGATCCATTTTCCTTCGTCTCCCAGTCCCGACGGCTCGTTCGGTGGCCGGCGGGCGGGGGCTTGTACGGGAATGCCGTTAGCGGAAGCAGACACAAGGATGTGTGGCGGCGCCCCGGAATTCAGCTAAGCGCAAGCGGCAAACCTTGCACCGCTTCTTCCAGTTCCTCGGGACGCACCGGGGCGACCGCATCCGCTTCCTGGTTGCCAGCGCATGTTCCGTGGCGGGCCGGACGGCCTTCGCCTGAAGGCGCTCAGGCTTCCGGCAAGCCCTGAAGCCGCGCGTCCCGTGCTACCCGGCTTCGAGCCAGGCGCGGATTTCCTCGCTGTGCTCGCCGAGATCCGGGGCGCGGCGGCGGATGCGGGCCGGCGTGCCCTCCAGCCGCACCGGCGGCGTCAGTTGCGGCAGGCTGCCGCGCTCCGGGTCCTCGAACCGCGTCACCAGGCCGCGCGCCACGCCCTGCGGGTGCGCCAGCGCCTCGTCATAGGACAGCACCGGCTCCGAGGGGATTCCGGCCTTGCGGAACTCATCCAGCCAATGCGCGCTGTCCCGCGCGCCCAGCGCTTCCTGCAGCATGGCGATCAGCACGGCATTGTTGGCGACGCGGTCGGCATTGGTGCGGAAGCGCGCATCCTCCACCCATTCCGGCCGTCCGACGATGCGGCACAGCGCCTGCCAGAACTTGTCCTTGGAAGCGCCGAGCGTGATGTAGCCATCGCGCGTGCGGAAGACGCGGTAAGGCGCGGAGGCACGGTGCAACTGCCCCAGCCGCTCCGGCCGGGTGCCATGGGCGAAGACATGCGCCGCCTCATACACGCCCAGCGAGACCCCTGCCTCGAACAGCGACTGGTCGATGCGCTGGCCCTGGCCGGTGCGGTTGCGCGCCTGCAGCGCGCCGAGCACGGCGACGGCGGCATAGATGCCGGCGGTCACGTCGGTGATGGCGATGGGCAGGCGATAGGGCTCGCCCTCCGGCGGGCCGTTGCCGGCCATGAGCCCGGACATGGCCTGCGCCATCATGTCCAGCCCGCCATGATCCGCCCAGGGGCCGGTCTGGCCGAAGCCGGAGATGGCGCACCAGATCAGGCGGGGATTCTCCGCGCGCAGCACCTCCCAACCCAGCCCCAGCCGTTCCAGCGTGCCGGGGCGGAAATTCTCCACCAGCACATCGGCGCGCCGCGCCAGGCGGCGGACCAGTTCCACATCCTCCGGCTTCTTCAGGTCGGCGGTGATGCTGCGCTTGTTGCGGTTCCACACCGCGAAGGGCTGGCTGCGGCCCTGCACGAAGGGCGGCATTCGGCGGGCATCGTCGCCGCCATCCGGGCGCTCCACCTTGATGACATCGGCGCCCATGTCGCCCAGCAGCATGGTGCAATAGGGACCGGAGAGGAAATTCGTGAGATCCAGCACCACCAGCCCGTCCAGGGCGCCGCCCATGCCCGCTTCGCTCACCGTCTTTCTCCTGATTCTGCCGGGCAGGCAGTAAAGGCGCAGCGGGGCGGCCCGGCAATCCACCGGCTTGACCGCCCCGCCTGGCGCGGCTTCGCTGCGATGCAGTTGGGAAGGAACGCCGCCATGCTGCACAACCCGCCGCTGCTCACCATCCACCGCGGCCACAAGCGTCCCGACAGGGCGCTGGTCGAAGCCTTCAGGGGTGCCCAGACCTCGCATCTCTGCGACGCCATGGATGGCCGCGGCGCGCTGGACTACCGCATCAAGCCGCTCGACCCGGGCAATGCCGCCTTCGTCGGCCCGGCGATGACCGGCTTCGCCTATCCAGCGGATACCGTGGGCATGTTCGGCGCGCTGGCGGAAGCGCAGCCGGGCGATGTGCTGATGGTGGCCTGCGAGGGCTTCACCGGCACCGCCGTGCTCGGCGACCTCGCCGCGGGCATGATGCGGAACAAGGGCTGCGCCGGTTTCGTGACGGATGGCCTGGCGCGCGACAAGGCCGGCATCATCGCCACCGGCCTGCCGGTCTTCGCCGCCGGCATCAGCCCCAATTCGCCGGCGCGCAACGGCCCGGGCGTGGTTGGGTTGCCGGTGCAGATGGGCGGCGTGCAGGTGAAGCCGGGCGATATCATCGCCGGCGATGCCGATGCCGTGGTGGTGGTGCCGCTGGAACGGGCCGAGGCGGGCCTGCGCGCGCTGGAGGAAGTCCGCGCCAACGAGGAGAAGGC
>JAEWCI010000544.1 GCA_023390705.1 Pseudomonadota bacterium | reverse complement strand
TGTTCGGGGTCCGTCTGGTAGTGCGGGGGGGAAGCGGCGCAGGCCAGGTTGAAGACGATGTCGGGCCGCAGCCCGCCACTGGTCAGGCTGGCCGGCAACGGATCGGTGATATCGGCCTCCACCAGGTGGAAACGCGGATCGTGCTCCAGGTGCCGCAGATTCACCAGCCGTCCGGTGACGAAGCTGTCAATGCATATCACGCGGGCACCCTCGGCTGTCAGGGCGTCGCACAGATGCGAACCGAGGAAACCCGCACCGCCGGCAACGACGATGGTCTTGCGCTTGCCATTTCTCACGAGGGCACCCTCTCCCCTGCTACGGCCGCGGGAAGCGGCGCATGGTCGGCGCGTTGCCGCGCCAGGGCCGCGCGAAGATGGCGTTCGAGTTCAGCGGCGCGATGCGCGCCGGTGTGCTCGCGGAGAACCCGGCGCCGCGCCGCAACGGCAAGGCTCCGGCGCCGCTCCTCCGGCATATCGAGCAGCGAGGCGAGCACCGCATCCGCATCGCGCGCCAACAGGATCTCCTTGCCCGGTACGAAAAGCGTCTCGATACCGTCCCAGAGATCGGAGATGACCGGAGTCCCGCATGCCGCGGCCTCGAAGAGCCGTACGCTCGGGCTGAAACCCGCGCGGATCATGTCGGCCCGCGTGACGTTCAGCGTGAAGCGGCTGGCCGCGTAGAAGGCGGGATGCTCGTCCGGCGCCACATGCGCCAGGCGCTCCACATTAGCGGGCCAGGCGATGTCCTCGGGATACTGCGGTCCCGCGACGACGAAGCGGAGATGCGGCGCACGCCGCGCCGGCTCGATCAGCAGCCGTTCCAGCGCCGGTTGCCGGTCGGGGCTGAAGGTGCCCAGATAGCTGAGGTCCCAGCGCAGCGGCACCTCTTCGGGCCGGTAGGCCGCCGCATCCACGGAACAATAGAGCACCCGGGCGGCGGGCGAGCCGTACTGCCGCATCAGATGGTCGAGCGTCGGACCACCGGTGAAGGAGAAATAGACATCGTAACCCGGAATCAACTCCGGCGAGAGGTATTCCTGGTCATTCCGGGCCAGCTTTGCCAGCGTTACCGGTGTGTCGATATCATAAAAGGCGGTCACTCCGCGCGCGATGCGCTGCACCATCCGGCCGACGGCGACACCTTCCGGCACATAGGAGCCGACAATGACGGCATCCGCCGACGCAATCGCCTCCCGCCACCGCGCAAGGCTGCCAAGATCCTCGTAGAGCGCCAGTTCGCAGAATTCGGGTTGCGGCAGGTCGCGATGGGCGGCGTACCAGGGAACGTCCCGCTCAAGGAACATGATGCTGTGCCCGCGCGCAGCAAAGGCCCGCAGCAACGCACGCCAGGTGGTCGCATGGCCATTGCCCCAGGAGGAAGTCAGGCTGAGGCCAAGGACGACGATACGGAGAGGCACCGCGCTCACGCCACGCTCCTCTCACGCCGGCGCGCGGCCTCTTCCCGCAGCAGCGCATCCACCTGAGCGCCACGCCGGGCATAGGTATGCTCCGCAAGAATGCGGGCCCGTGCCGCGGCGCCGATCGCCTTTGCACGCTCCGGCGTCAGCGCCGCGAGATGCGCCGCGACCTCGGCGCCGTCCCGCACCACCAGCACCTCCTCGTTCTCCTTCAGGAAAAGCTCGAGCCCGACCCAGGCATCGGTGATGAGGCAGGCACCGGCACCCGCGGCCTCGAACACCCGCGTCGCCGGCGAGTAGCCGGTGGCCGCCATGCTGTCGCGCGCGATGTTCAGGACCGCCAGGGGGGAGGCGTTGAAGGCGTTGTGCTCACGCGTATAGACATGGCCGATATGCCGGACATTTGGCGGCATCGGTTTGCTCTCCCAGCCATTGCCGCCGACGAGGAAGATCCGGTCCGGCAGCAGCGCTGCGGGGCGCAGGAAGAATTCCTCAACCCGCGCCTCACGATCCGGCAGGCGGTTGCCGAGGAAGGCGAGATCCGCGGCGAACCGCGGCTCCGGCGGCACGGGGTGGTGCGTTTCGGGATCGAGCGCGTTGTACACCGGCACGCAGCACCGCGCGCCGAAGCCCTCATAGGCTTCGACCACCGGCGGCCCGCCGCCATAGGTCAGCACCAGGTCCAGCGCCGGTAAGGCGCGGCGCAGCGGATGACCGGGACCTGCGGTGGCGAGGCCCGCAAGCGTCGCTGGCGCGTCCACATCCCAGAAGATACGGATGGCGCCGGGCCGCGCGGCCGCCATGACGGATTCGAGCAACGAATCGTCGAAGACACCGACACCGCTTGCCTTCACCACCACATCGGCCGCAGCGGCCTGGGCCGCCACGGCACGCATTGCTGCTTCGGTTGCCGGCCAGACCTGCACCTCCGCCCATTCGGGCGGGTCCATGTCCCGGTGCTGCTGCCGGTCGAAGGCGTCAGGTTCGTAGAAGGTAATGTGATGCCCACGGCGCGCGAGGTCGGAAAGCAGGCCCCGATAGTAGGTGGCCGCGCCATTCCAATAGGAGGAAAGCAGGCTGGAGCCGTAGAAGGCAATCCTCATGCGAGGCTCTCCGAGAGGGCATGGGCGCCACGGAGCACCCCGATGATGTCGAGCAATTCCGCCGCCCGGTGCGCGCAGGAATGTCGCGCCGCAATGGTGGCGAGGCCATGCGAGGCAAGGGCGGCGCGCAACCCGTCATCCTCGCGCAGCGCGACGAGGTGCCGGGCCATCTCTGCGCCGTCGCGCACCATCAGGTAGTCCTCGCCGGCCTGGAACAGCTCCTCCGCGTCATGCCAGGGCGAGCTGACCAGCGGAATGCCGCAAGCCAGCGCTTCGAAGACACGGATGGTCGGGATGCCGGGCAGGAGCGCGACATAGAAGCGCCGCGGCACATGCACCGTGGCGAGATGACGGGCAAAGACCTCCGGCACCCGGGCGTTGGGCAGCCAGCCGCGGTACTGCGCGCCATGTTCGGCAAGCGCGCGCAGCGCATTATCAGGATAGCGCACGCCATGGATGTCGAGGGAGAAGCCCGCGGTGCGGGCGGGACGGAGGAGGAATTCCACCAGCTCCTCGCCGCGTTCCCCATCCCCCCAGTTGCCGATCCATACCAGACCCTCGCGCCGGCCTTCCCGTTCCGGTGGCCGGAAGAGGCGCGTATCGGCCGCCTCGTGCCAGACGAAGACCCGCTTGCCCCATCCCCAGCGCCGGTAGACGGTAGCAAGCGCCTCGCCAAAGGCGAGCACGGCGTCATAGCCATCCAGGTCGAAGGTCCGGATGGCATCGGGGTCGCTGACCGCACGATGATGCGTATCGTGGAAAAGCAGCGTGAAGGATGCTCCCTGCCGCCGGGCGCGACCGAGAGCGGCGATCAGCCAGGGATCGTTCCACTCATGCGCGATGACGACCTCGGCACCGTCGAGCGCGGCAGCGATATCCTCCGGCCCGGCATAGCTGTGCGATCGGATTTCCGGGTAAGCCTCTCGCCAGGCGGAGAGACCCGCCTCGCCGTGATCGCGCAGCAGGTTCGCCAGGCTCCAAGCGCTCTCGGGCTCGAAAGCGATCACCTCGTGGCCGCGCAAACTCAGCTCGCGCAGCAGGCCACGCAGGAAATGGGCGTTCCCGTGGTTCCAGCAGGAGGCCAGCGAGTGGGTGAAATAGACGAACCTCATGCCGCTTTCCCCCGCCGCATCCCAGCGCCGCCCCCGAGCAGCTTGCCGTAGAGCTTCAACATACCTTCCGTCATGGCTTCGACGCCGTAGCGTTGCGCGCGTTCCCTGGCGGCCAAGGAAAAGATGCGGCGGTGATCCGGTTCACGCAGCAGGCCGAGGATCGCAGTCGCCAGCGCCTCGTCATCGCCGGGCGGCACGAACAGCGCCGTGCCGTCCCATAACTCGCGGAAGCTCGGGATGTCCGAGAGAACAAGCGCACAACCTGCCTGCGCCGCCTCCAGCACCGCGAGACCGAAGGGTTCATAGCGCGCGGCGGAGGCGAAGACGGGACCCTGTGCCAGGAAGGCGGCCACTTCCTCGGCGCTGAGTTGCCCCGCCAGCCGCAGATGCCGCAGCGCGACGCGCGCGCCATTCGGTCCCTCTACCGGACCCGCGGCGAGAACCGGGACGGGCAGCCGCGCCGCGGCGCGATCCAGCGTGCCGAGGTCCTTGCCCTCGTCCCAGAGGCGTCCCGCGGTGAAGACCAGCGGCGCCTGCGTGGCCGCCATGGCCGCGGGCCGGCGCCGGCCATTGTGCACCACCTGCGGCAGCCGGGCGAGGCGATAGGCCGTGGCCGTCGCCCCCGCAAAGGCGGCGCTTGGCGCGACCAGCGTATCCGCTGCAGCATAGCCGCGACCGAGCAGTTCCGTGCGCCAGGCGAAGTCGGAGGGCAGCGGCGCGGCACCCCGCATCGCGCGCCACCAGGTCGCCAGGCAGGAATGGCAGGCGCCGAGCACCGGCACGGGAAACCCGGCGACGGCGAGAGCCGGGCTGTTGAGATGGACGAGGTCCACCCCTTCCTGCCTGGCCATGAGCGCGAGGGCCTCGCCCGCAACCGCGATCTCCGTTGCGCTGTCCGCCAGCCAGTCCAGGGGCAGCCCGGTCGCCAGCATCGTCAGGCCCGGCACCGCCCGGGCAGCCTCGCACCGGCCGGCATCCGGGGCCGGGCCCAGCACGGCGAGCAGGGTGCGCACGCCATGCGCCGCAAGCCCTGCCGCAAGATCAAGTGCGTAGGACCAGACACCACCTACGGCATCGGCGGTCATCAAGATGCGCCTTGGGGCGCCGCGGCAGGCTAGCGGCAGCACGCCGCCTCCAGCTCGGCCAGGGCGACCGGGCGCTCCTCCTGAATGTCGCTGAAGGCCGTGAATTGGGCGAGGTAATGCGCATGGGCACGTTCCCATGCGGCGTCGTCCGGCGCCCCCCAGAGACGATGATAGTCGGGCGAACTGGGATAGGGGTAGAGCGGCACCGGATCATTCGCCCAGACCCCGCCCTGCTGCAACCGCTCCCGCCAGGCGGCGACCATCGCCGCGTCGTCACCCTCCACCTTGATCAGATTGGCCTGGACGAAGGGCACGGCACGGCGGGCGTAGAGCAGGCGTTCCGCCAGCTCGTCGGTGGACATGCGGCAATTCTTGTCGAGCGCGGCGCGGCCCTCGGCCGTCAAGCTCTCGACGCCCGCCTCGATCGAGACGCAACCTGCCTTCCCAAGCAGATCCAGCATCTCCGGCTTCCAGAGGTCGATGCGGGTCTGCACGCCGAATTGCAGGCCGCGGCCGACCAGGGCTTCCAGCAGCGGCCGCTGCGGCAGGAAGATCTCGTCAATGAAATAGAGATAGCCGACGCCCTGTGCCCGCAGCCCGTCTATCTCCTCCAGCAGAAGGTTGAGGTCGCGCCGGCGATACTTGTCCCGGAAATCGATCTTGGCGCAGAAGGTGCAGGCGTAGGGACAGCCGCGCGAGGCTTCGACCTCCGCGCCGGGCAGGTCCGGGCGTGCGTCGAAGCGGTGGTGGTGGTGCCGGTGGCGCGCCACCCAGGCATCGGGCCAGCGCAGCGGCGGCAGGCTGGTGAAGCCGCCGGCATGCGGCGCACCGGTGAGGCGGATTTCCCCCCCTTCGCAATAGGCGGTGCCGGGCAGGCCCTCAGGGTCGCCACCCGCCGCGGCAAGGCGGGCCACGATTTCCTCGCATTCGCCGCGCACCACCACATCCACGCCGAGCTTGCGCAAGGTGGCGCCGGGCGTTGCCGAGCCGTGCGGCCCGACCGCAACGGTCCGTCCGCCGCGGCCGCCGAGTGTATCCAGGAATTCCCGCGGCACCCGCAGTTCCGGCTGGGCGCAGCGCCAGAACAGGTAGCTCGGCGCCGTGGCGACCACCGTCATCTCCGGCGCGAAATCCGCCACCGCCCCAGCGGCTTCCTGCATACTCTGGCCGCAGAGATGCGCGTCGAGCATCAGCACCTCATGCCCCGCCGCTTCCAGCAGCGCCCGGCTGTAGCCGAGCTCAAGCGGCAGGTGCGGCTCGCGGCAACCGAAATAGATGCTGCCCTCGAAGCTCCAGGGCGGATTGACGAGTGCGACCCTCACGGCAGCGCCTCTGCGCCGGCTGGCTGGGCTACGCCGAGGCCGCGTTCCTCCTTCAACCAGGCGGCCAGTTGCGCCAAGCCGGCACGCCAGGGAATCGCCGGGCGCAGGTCCAGTTCGCGCACCACGCGACGGGTATCCGAGACATACCAGCGCTGATCGCCGGCGCGCCATTCCGCGAAGTGCCTCTCAACCGGGCGGCCGGTGATCTCGCCGATGGCCCCCAGCACCTGACGCAGGCTGACGGCGTTGGCCGGCCCGCCGCCGAGGTTGAAGGCGCAGCCCGCGACCTTCCCGATGCGCCGCCAGGCGGCCAGCCAGGCGCTCACCGCATCCGCGACGTGCAGGATATCGCGCACCTGCCGCCCATCGCCATAGATGCTGATCGGTTCTCCCCGCAGTGCCCGGATCAGGAAATGCGCGACCCAGCCCTGGTCCTCCGTGCCCATCTGGTGCGGGCCGTAGATGCAGCTCATGCGGAAAACGGCGGTCGGCACGCCGTAGCTTCGTGCCCAGTCCAGCACATACTGCTCCGCGGCGCCCTTGGAACATCCATAGGGCGTGTGGAAGTCGAGCGGGCGAGTTTCGTTCACGCCATGCGCGCGGATGGCGGGATCGCGTGGCGCATAGGTTTCGCCCATGGTTTCCAGCGGGATATCGGCCAGATTGCCGTACACCTTGTTGGTGCTGGCGAAGAGCACGGGAATCCGCGCCCCGGCACGCCGCACCGCATCCAGCAGGTTGAAGCTGCCCTGCAGGTTGGTGGTGAAGTCGTCCCGTGGGTCCGTCAGGCTCGTCGTCACCGCCACCTGAGCCGCCAAATGGAACACCGCGTCCGCATCGGCCACGGCGGCAGCGAGCGCATCTTCGTCCCGTATGTCGGCGATGATGGCGGAAATCCGGGCCGGGTGCTGCCGGCGCAGCCAGGCAAGGTTCTCCTCCACACCCGGGCGCGCCAGGCTGTCATAGACAAGCACGTCCTGGCCCTCCCGGGCCAGGCGATCAGCCAGGTTGGCGCCGATGAAGCCGGCGCCGCCCGTAACCAGCAGGGGTTGCCGGCGGGAAATGGCCGGCCCGTTCATGCCACGAGCCCCCTTGCCTCAAGCTCCCGTCGTGCCTGCTGCACGCGGTCCTCCGCCTGCTGCCGCGCCACCCATTCGGCGAGTTCCGCAAGGCCAGCGCTGAAATCGCGCCGGGCGGCGTAGCCCAGCACGTCCCGTGCCCGGCCGATATCGGGGATGCAGTGCCGGATGTCGCCGGCCCGCGCCTTGCCGGTGATTTCCGGCCGCAATTCCCGCCGATTCATCGCGCCGGCGAGCAGCGCGGCGACCTCCTCGACCGTGCGGTCCTCGCCGCTGGCAATGTTGAAGACGCCACCTGCTGCGGCAGGATGCTCCAGGGCCAGCACGAAGGCTTCCGCCACATCCGCCACATGCACGAAGTCGCGGCGCTGCTGGCCGTCCTCGAAGATCATCGGCGGCTGGCCGTTGTGAAGCCGCGATGCGAAGATCGCCAGCACGCCGGTATAGGGATTGGACAGCGCCTGGCCCGGCCCATAGACGTTCCACAGCCGCAGCGCCACGCCCTGCATGCCATAGGCGGGCGCAAGAGTGAGTGTCAGGCGCTCCTGCACATATTTGGTGATGGCATAGACGGAAGCGAGGGCGGGCTGCTTCCACTCCGGCGTCGGAAGCGGCGTCAGCGGACGCCCCTGCGCATCGAGGGGATCCCATGAGGATTCGGCGCCCAGGCGTGGCAGCCGGACGGCATCCTGCACCACGGCCCCATCCACGGAGCGGTAGAGACCCTCGCCATAGATGCTCATAGAGGAGGCGACGACCACGCGCTGCACGGGCCGCTCGATCAACTGCTGGAACAGCACCGCCGTGCCGTGGTCGTTCACCGAGACGTAGCGGTCCACGGCATACATGCTCTGCCCGACGCCGACCTCGGCCGCGAGGTGCACCACCTTGTCGATGCCCGCCAGCGCGTCGCGCACCGTCGCCGCGTCCCGAACGTCGCCGATGATGAGTTCGGAATCGGTGGCCAGCCCATCGGGGCGCGATGCGCCGCCATGCACCTGCTCGATCAGGCTATCCAGGATGCGGACATGATGGCCGCGCCGAAGCAGCGCATGCGCAAGGTGGCGGCCAATGAATCCGGCCCCGCCGGTGATCAGGATCCTGTCCCCCAACACTCTGCCTCCGATAATGCATCATCCGCATGAGCGGAGCCGTGTTGCCGGCGCCACACCAGTTCCGCCCACGAATGAATGCAGCCTTGCCGTGCGGATGGTTTTCCTTGGCGGAGGAGAGTTGCTCCACCGTGCGCGGAACGCCGCGGAACGTCATAGGTGCAACCATCGCCCTCGTCACATTCCGGTGTCCTGCCGATCAGGCCCTTCTCCTGGCGGAACGCAGCGATGGTTCGCGCGATTTCTTCCGGCGCGACACCGCTGCGGCGCATGCCCTTTGCTGCCGCAGGACCGACGGAGACAGGACATTGGATTCACGACCGCTGCGCGTGGGGCTTGTCGGCATCGGGAATTGCGCTTCTTCCTTCGTGCAGGGCCTCAGTTACTATCGGGACGCGCGGGCGAATGAGCCGGTCCCCGGGTTGATGCATGCCGAGATCGGCGGCTACCACATCTCCGATATCGAGGTATCGGCGGCCTTCGACGTGCATGCCGGGAAGGTCGGGCGCGATCTTGCCGACGCGATCCTTGCCCCGCCGAACAACACGCACCGCTTCGCGGCGGTACCGCCGACCGGCATCACGGTCGAACGTGGCGCGACGCTCGACGGCATCGGCCGCTACCTTGCCGGTGAGATCGAGGAATCCGACCGGCCGGTCGCCGATGTCAGCGGTGTCCTGCGGCGCTCGCGCACCGATATCGTGGTTTCCTACCTGCCCGTCGGCTCGCAGCGGGCAACCGAATGGTATGCGGAGCAGGCGCTTGAAGCGGGCTGCGCCTTCGTCAATTGCATCCCGGTCTTCATCGCGTCGGACCCCGCCTGGCAGAAGCGCTTCGCGGCGCGCGGCCTGCCGCTGATAGGCGACGACATCAAGAGCCAGGTCGGCGCAACGATCGTCCACCGCCTGCTGACCAACCTGTTCCGCGAACGGGGTGTGCGCCTGGACCGCACCTACCAGCTCAATTTCGGAGGCAATACGGACTTCCTCAACATGCTGGAACGCGAGCGGCTGACCAGCAAGAAGCTGTCGAAGACACGCGCGGTGACAAGCCAGATGGATGTGGTGCCGGCGGAGGGGGATGTGCATGTCGGGCCGAGCGATTTCGTGCCCTGGCTCGGCGACCGGAAGTTCGCCCATATCCGCATGGAGGGAACTGCATTCGGCGGCGTGCCGCTGAACCTCGAACTCAAGCTGGAGGTGTGGGATTCGCCCAACTCGGCCGGGGTCGTCATTGATGCGGTGCGCTGCGCCAAGCTCGCGCTCGACCGCGGCATCGGAGGCGCTCTGGAAGGACCTTCCAGCTACTTCATGAAATCCCCGCCACGGCAATTTACCGACCACGAGGCACGCGAGCGCACGCTTCGCTTCATCGCCGGCGAGGGCTAAGGGCGGCGCCGGTGGCGGCCACGGTCTTCCTGGTGCGACACGCCGCGCACGACCTGGTGGATCAGGTGCTGTGCGGCCGAATGCCCGGCGTGCATCTGGGCGAGGCCGGACGCCGCCAGGCGGTCGCGGTCGCGCGGCGCCTGGCGGGGGCGGGGCTGGCCGGCGTGTACAGCAGTCCCCTGCCCCGGGCCCACGAAACGGCGGAGGCCATCGCGGGCGCCTCTGGGGGCGCCGTCGCGATCCGCGAGGAACTCAACGAGATTGATTTCGGCGCCTGGACTGGCCGCCGCCTCGCCGAGCTGGGGGATGATCCGCACTGGCGGCGCTGGAACACCGAGCGGGACAGGGAACGCCCCCCCGGCGGCGAGGCGATGCGGGAAGCGCAGGCACGCGCCTTCAACTGTCTGCAACGCCTGACCGAAGCCCATCCGGATGCTGCCATCGCCGCCATCAGTCATGGCGATGTCATCAAATCCGTCGTCGCCGCGGTGCTCGGACTGCCGCTCGACGGCTATGCCCGGTTCGATATCGATACCGCGTCGGTCACCACCATCGCCTTCTGGCATGGCGGTGCCAAAGTTCTCCGCATGAATGAGGCAGTGCCCGCATGATCCCGCATTCGGAAGCCCCGGCCAGGGGTGGTCTTACGCAGGAGGAGATCAGGCGCCGCGCAGAGGCGCTCGGCCCCTGGTTCCACAATATAGACCTCGGCGGCGTGTGGACGGCGCCCCAGCACTTCCTCGGCGATTATCCGGCCATCAAGTGGCGGCATTTCGCCCATGCCCTGCCGGCGGACCTGACCGGCCGGAGCGTGCTCGACATCGGCTGCAACGGCGGTTTCTACTCCATTGAGATGAAGCGCCGCGGCGCCGCCCGCGTGGTCGGCATCGACTCGGACGAGGACTACCTGCGCCAGGCACGCTTCGCGGCCGAGGTGACGGGGCACGACATCGAGTTCCGTAACCTGTCCGTCTATGATGTCGGCGCTCTCGGCGAGCGCTTCGACATCGTGCTTTTCATGGGCGTGCTCTATCACCTGCGGCATCCCCTGCTGGCGCTCGACCTCATCCATGCGCATGCCGCGCGTGACCTGCTGGTGTTCCAGTCCATGCAGCGCGGGGCAGAGGAAGTGGAGCCGGCGCGGGAGGACTACGAGTTCTGGGACACCGGGCAATTCGACCGCCCCGGCTGGCCGAAGATGCATTTCATCGAGCATCGCTACGCCCATGACCCGGCGAACTGGTGGGGGCCCAACCGCGCCTGCGTGGAGGCCATGCAGCGCAGCGCCGGCTTCGCCATGACCGGCCATCCGGAAGCGGAGGTCTATCTGTGCCGGCGTGTCGCG
>JAEWCI010000404.1 GCA_023390705.1 Pseudomonadota bacterium | reverse complement strand
CGCCAGCACCGCCCCGGCGGTCAGCCCGAGCAGCAGCAAGGTCCCGCCGGCCACCACCAGGGCGAGTCTGCCGAATTCCCGCTCGGCATCGGCCAGCGCGAGGAGGCCAGCCCCACCGGCCACCGCGAGGCCCGGCAGCAGCCCCGCCAGCCTGAGCAGCGGGTGGGCAGCGGGCCGGAACGGGAGGAAGCGATGCGACATGCGGTGTTTCCTAGGCCCGCCGCCCCAGGCGCCCGCCATGGTCGGCGCGCGCCAGGAGTCGGCGGGAAGTGCAACATCCAGCATGTTCCGGGACCTGCTACCCGGCTGTTAATCCGGCGGCCGATGGCACCGGCCAGGCGGAGCCCGCGTTCAGAATCCCACCTTGTCGCCGCCCTTCAGCGCCAGGATCTGCCGCGCCTCGGCCGGGGTGGCGATCTCCAGGCTCAGCTCCTCCAGGATGCGGCGGATCTTCGCCACCTGCTCGGCATTGCTCTTCGCCTGGACGCCCTTGCCGATCCACAGGCTGTCCTCCAGCCCGACGCGGACATTGCCGCCCAGCATGCCGGCCATGGTGGTGAAGGGCATCTGGTGCCGCCCCGCCGCCAGCACGGACCAGACATAGTCCTTGCCGAAGAGCCGGTCCGCCGTCTCCTTCATGAAGAGCAGGTTGCGCGGCTCGGCGCCGATGCCGCCGAGGATGCCGAAGATGGTCTGGGTGAAGAGCGGCGGCTCCACCACCTTGCGGTCAAGCATATGCGCGAGGTTGTAGAGATGGCCGACATCGTAGCATTCGAATTCGAAGCGCGTGCCATGGCCCTTGCCCAGCCGTTCGACGATCTGCTCGATGTCCTTGAAGGTGTTGCGGAAGATGAAGTCGGTGGTGCCCTCCAGATAGGGCCGTTCCCATTCGTATTTGAACCTGCTGATCCGGGCGGCGGAGCCCGAGATGTTGAAATTCATGCTGCCCATGTTGAGCGAGCACATCTCCGGCTTGGCCAGCAGCGGGGCGGCCAGGCGCTCATCCACCGTCATGCCCAGGCCGCCGCCGGTGGTGATGTTGATCACCGCATCGGTGGACTGCTTGATGATGGGCAGGAACTGCATGAACACCGCCGGGTCCGGCGTCGGGCGGCCGTCATTCGGGTCCCGGGCATGCAGGTGGATGATGGCGGCCCCGGCCTCGGCCGCGGCGATCGACTGCTCGGCGATCTCCTGCGGCGTGATGGGCAGGTGGTCGCTCATGCTCGGCGTATGGATCGCCCCGGTCACGGCGACGCTGATGATGACCTTGGACATGGCGCTTCTCTCCTCAGGCGGCGTGCATTCTTGCCCCGCACCCGGCACCGGCGGAACCCCCGGCGGGGCCGATGGCGCCGCGCCGGGCCGGATGCTACCCGTGCCCGGCAGGAAGAAGGGAGCAGACGACCATGCGCATCCTGGTGCTGGGGGCGGGCGCCCTGGGCGGCTATTTCGGCGGCAGGCTCCGGCAGGCGGGGGCGGATGTCAGCTTCCTGGTGCGGCCGCGCCGGGCCGCGCTGCTGGCCGAACGCGGCCTGGTCATCGAAAGCCCCTTCGGCGACTGGCAATCACCCGTGCCGGTGCTGACCGAGGCCGGGCCGGGCTGGGACCTCGTGCTGCTGACCTGCAAGGCCTACGACCTTGAGGACGCCATCGCCACCATCCGCCCGGCCGTCAATGCCCGCACTGCGGTGCTGCCGGTATTGAACGGGCTGGCGCATATCGAAAGGCTGGTGGCCGAGTTCGGCCCCGAACGGGTGCTGGGCGGGCTGGCCAAGATCCAGGCGACCCTGGCCCCGGACGGCACGGTGCGGCAGTTGAACGACTGGCGCTGGCTGACCTTCGGCGAGCTGGACGGCCGCATGAGCCCGCGCGTCACCGCCCTGGCCGAGCTGGGCGCCCGGGCCATCGGCATGGTGGCGACGGCGGTGCCGGACATCATGGCGCAGATGTGGGAGAAGCTGGTGCATCTCGGCAGCAGCGCCGCCGGCACGGTGCTGATGCGGGCCAATACCGGGGAAATCGTGCGCGCCGGCGGCAGCCCCCTGCTGCTGCGCCTGCTGGAACGCAACGCCGCCATCGCCGCCGCCCATGGCTACCCCGTCAGCGCGGCTTTCCTGGAGCAATTCCGCGGCGTCTTCAGCGACCCCGCCGGCCAGTACAGCACCTCCATGCTGCGCGACCTGGAAGCCGGCGGGCGGATCGAATCCGACCACATCCTGGGCTGGATGCTGGAAGCCGCCCGCCGCGCCGGCGTGCCGGACGAGTTGCACGAGGCCGCATACCTGCACGCCAAGGCCTATGAGCAGCGGCGCGATGCCGGGCGGCTGCCGCAGCGCTGAGCGGGAAACTTCCGCCGCCGCCACGCATTGCTGGCTGCACCCGCAACGGAGGGACAGCCATGGCCGATGACAAGCAGAAGCAGGGCGGCAAGGTGGAAGGCGAAGGCAGCTACAGCGCCACCCGCGCCTATAACGAAGGCGTGAAGCGCACGGTGGAAAGCGGCAAGGTGGAAGGCGCCGCCCGCGACGCCGCCAAGGCCGTGCAGGGCAAGGAGGCCGAGGAACTGCGCCAGGCCGAGGCCGAGGGCAAGCGCCACAGCCATGGCGAGGACCCGCAGCTCAAGCGGTAGCCTTTCAGGCCGGCCAGCAGGAATGCTGACCGATAGGATGCTTGCGTGTCGCGCGCAGCCGCCACACCCACCCTGCGCGCTGATACCCGGCGCAAACAGTCAGGACTTTCCGCGGCGGGTATCCGGGGTTCAGCCGCGCACCGCCAGCTTTCGCAACTCGGCGACCTGCGCCTTGCCCAGCACGGTGCGTGGCAGCGCAGGCACCGTCACCACGTCATGCGGCTGCCTGAAGCGGGCAATCCGGCCGTGGAAGTGGCGCAGGAAAGCAAGAATGCGGCGGGGTCCAAGCGTGGCTGCAGGATGACCTCTGCCCCCGTATAGACACCGGGGTGGTCTGGGTGTTCAGCCCGCCGACAGGAAACAGCGGCAGCACCGTCAGCACCCGGTCCGCCGCGCCAAGCCCATGCATGTGCAGGCTGTTCAGCGCGCTGAACAGCAGCGCCCGCTGGTCCAGCACCGCGCCCTTGGGCTGGCCGGTGGTGCGGGAGGTATGGACCAGCAGCAGCCTCGCCGTGCTCCTACAGCGTCTCCCGCCCCAGTCGGTCCAGGGCTGCGGACCTCGCGGCCCTTCGCCGGGTGGGCGTGCTGTATCTTGCCGGCCGAATCACGGCTCCGGGCCAGGCGGCCCTCCGCCGATCGGGCGGCTAATCCTGCGGCACCGACTCCAGGAAGCGGCGGAGCACCGGGTTGAAGCCGTTGGGCTGTTCGAGATGCGCCAGATGGCCGGCGCGGGCCACCACCGCCAGTTCGGCGCCAGGGATGGCCTGGGCCATGGCGTGCAGCCCGGGGAAAGGCGCGGTGCGGTCCTCCTCCCCGGCCAGGACCAGCGTCGGGCAGGCGATGCGGCCGAGATCGGCGCGGCGGTCGAAGGTGGTGAGGCAATCCAGCACGGCGCGGTAGCTGGCTTCCGGCACCGCGCTCATCGCCGCGATGGCAGCGGGTGCGGCGCCCGGATCGGCATTGCCGCCCATCAGGCTGCCGACCAGCCCCTCGGCCACTGCCGCCATGCCCAGCCCGGCATCCAGCGGGCCAAGCCGCGCCGCCAGGAAGCGCTCCCGGAAGGCCGGGTCGCGGCTGCCGAAGGCCGGCGGGCTGGCATAGAGCACCAGGCTGCGCACCCGGTCCGGCCAGGTGGCGACGAATTCCTGGGCGATCATGCCGCCGATCGAATGCCCCACCAGGTCGGCCCGCTCGATCCCCGCCCTGTCCAGCATGCGGGCCAGCGCCTGGGCCAGTGCCGGGAAACTCAGCGCCGGCAGCGGGGCGGAGGCGCCATAGCCCGGCATGTCCCAGGCCAGGGCGCGGAAGCCTTCCAGCGCCCGCAGCACCGGGCTCCACAGCGCCGCGCCGCCGCCGCCGATGCCGTGCAGCAACACCACGGCGCGGGGCCCCTTGCCCGCCTCCTGCCAGACCGGCATCGGGAGGTCGTTCATGCCACAAGCCTTCCCTCTTCCACCACGGCCTCGCTATCCAGGGTAATCGTGCAGTTGCGCACCGGGATGACGAAATGGCCTTCGGTGTAGCATGCACAGCCGGAGAACAGCCTCGGAGGCCTCGATGCACCCCAGGCGGCAATTCCATTACGACGCATATTAATATTTTGCACTAATGCACTCTGGAGCAATTTTCTGTGACGGGAACGGCGGGAATTTGCTACATAGGTGGAAACAGGGGGCTTCACCTGAACCATAATGGAATCGTCGTCTCCCGCCATCAGCCAGGATCGCTTCATAGAGGATTATCTACTCTATCTCCTGGCGCGCGCCTCGCACCTCGTTTCCGGTGAATTCCATGAACAGTTGCGGCGGCGTGGCATAAGCGTCCCGGTATGGCGTGTCCTGGCAAGCCTTGTCGGCGGCAACGGTGAAACCGTTACCGGCCTGGCCGAAGTCTGCCTGCTGCAGCAGCCCACCATGACCAAGCTGCTGGACCGCATGGTCCGTGACGGCCTGGTGCACCGCACCCAGGACACCCGGGACCGCCGGGTGGTCCGGATCAGCCTGACCCAACGCGGCGAAGCCATAGTCAACGAGTTGGTGGCTGCCGCGAAGCGGCATGAGTCCGAGGTGATGGCGCGGTACCCCGAAGCCGAGGCGACCGAGATCAAGGCGTTGCTGCGCCGCATGATCAGCCGCCACCCTCCGCCGCGCCGGTCCTGAGATCGGCGGCCTGAAGGCTCCAGCCCGCCGGGGTGCCGGGCGGCGCCTGCTTCCGGCCTCATGCCCTGTCCGGCATGATTCCCTATTCGGCGTAGATCATCTTCCGGGTCATGCCGCCATCGGCGAGGAATTCGGCGCCGGTGACGAAACCGCTTTCCGGCCCCACCAGCCAGGCGACCAGCGCCGCGATATCCTCTGGCCGGCCAACCCGCCCGGCCGGATGCTGGGCATGGTCCTCCGGCCGGAGCGCCTCCTCCTTGGTGTTGATCCAGCCCGGGCTGACGCAATTCACCCGGATCTCGGGGCCCAGGCTGATCGCCAGGGCATGGGTCAGGGCCACCAACCCGCCCTTGGAGGCGGCATAGCTTTCGGTATCCGGTTCCGATTGCCGGGCGCGGGTGGAGGCTATCGTGACGATGGCGCCGCGCGCCGCCCGCAACAGCGCCGCCGCCTCCCGTGCAAGCAGGAAGCTGCTGGTCAGGTTGGTGGCCAGCACCGCATTCCATTCCGCCAGGCTGAGCGCCACGACCGGCTTGCGGATCATGAAGCCGGCATTGCAGACCAGGGCATCCAGGCGTCCCTCCCTTGCGGCAATGCCCTGGACCAGCGCGGCGACGGCTGCCTCATCCGCCACATCCGCCTGCACGCAGCGCGCCGGGAAGCCGGGATGCGCCGGGTCGCGGTCCGCTATCACCACCTTCCACCCATCCCGCGCGAAACGGGCGGCCACGGCATTGCCGATGCCGCGCGCCGCGCCTGTCACCAGCGCCACCCTTGGGTCCGCCGTCATTGTCTCGTTCCTTCCGGAGAAAGCGCCAGGCCCGCATCACCCGGCTAGCGTCGCATGGCGGGAATTACCGAGAAAATTACTGGAATCCTGTGGCAGTTCCCTCATAAATGGGATTCTTCGTCCAGGAGAGCAACGACATTCTCATGTCCCAGAAGGAGAAGCACCGGCAGGATGGCAGGCAGTGCGCCGCGCTGCCATTGATGGAGCGGGACGGCGAAACCTGGGTGCTGATGGTCACGAGCCGGGAGCGCCGCCGCTGGGTGCTGCCCAAGGGCTGGACGGAAAAGCGCATGGCGCCGCATGAGGCGGCCGCCGTCGAGGCCTATGAGGAAGCTGGAATCCGGGGCGCGGTCAAGGCCGAACCGGTCGGTGCCTATGTCTATTCGAAGCAGCTCGGCGCCGGGCGTTCGGTGACCTGCCAGGTGGATGTCTTCCCGCTGCGGGTCGAACAATTGCTGGACGACTGGCCGGAGAAGCACGAACGGGAACGGCGCTGGTTCACCCTGCCCCAGGCCGCGCAGGCGGTGGAGGAAGGCAGCCTGGTCAATCTGTTCCTGAAGCTGGCGGCGGCACCGGTCGCCTGAACCGCGGCGAAGACCTCGCCTTTCCCTCGCGCCGCCCGGATGAATCTTGCCGTGCCCGGGGCATTGCGCTTGGCTGTCCGCGGCATCACGGCGGGCAGCGACCCGCGAAGGGAGGACGCCCATGCAGTTCGGCATCGCCATGGCGACCGACGCCGAGAGCTGGAAGCTCGTGCAGCGCGCCGAGGAACTCGGCTTCGCCTCGGCCTGGTTCTACGACACACAGATGCTCTCCGCCGACTGCTTCGTGGCGATGGGCGCGGCGGCGGTGAAGACCAGCCGCATCCGGCTCGGCACCGGCGTGCTGATCCCCTCCAACCGCATCGCCGCCGTCTCCGCCAATGCCTTCGCCTCGCTGAACAAGCTGGCGCCGGGGCGGATAGACATCGGCATCGGCACCGGCTTCACCGGGCGCCGTGCCATGGGCCTCGGCGCCATGAAGCTGCGCGACTTCGAGGAATACATCCGCGTCATGATGGCGCTGCTGCGCGAGGAAACGGTGGAGACCGAGATCGAGGGTGCGCGGCGCAGGATACGGCTGCTGAATCCCGAACTCGGCCTGATCAACACGCGCGACCCGATCCGCCTGCACCTGGCCGCCGCCGGGCCGAAGGCGCGGGCCATGGCGGCGCGGCTGGGCGCCGGCTGGATCAACTTCTTCTCCGACGTGCCGGCGGCGGTGAAGATGCTGGCCGAGATGCAGGAAGCCTGGGCCGCCGCCGGCCAGCCACGCGAGGCATTGCAGGCCACCGCCTTCGTGCTCGGCTGCGTGCTGCAGGAAGGCGAACCGTACGATTCCGAACGCGCCATCGCCCAGGCCGGGCCGCGCGCCTGCGTGCTGCTGCACCGCGCGGCGGATGAGGCGCTTTCCGGCCTGCCGAACATCTCCCCCCTGCCGGAGAGCGTGCGGCGGGAGGTGGAAGGCTATGTCGCCCTGGCCCGCAATTTCGAGCCGAAGGATGCGCCCTGGCTGGAGAACCACCGCGGCCACCTGATGTTCGTGAAGCCGGAGGAGCGGCCCTTCGTCACCGCGGAGCTGATCCGCATCACCAGCTTCACCGCCACCGAGGCGGAGCTGAAGCGCCGCATTGGCGACCTGCGCGATGCCGGCTACACCGAATTCACCGTGCAGATCGTGCCCGGCCAGGAAGCGGCCATCGAGGACTGGGGCCGCATCATGCGGGCCTTCCGCTAGGCCGCCGGCGGGGGCGCGGCGATGGCGCCGATCCGGCTGGTGCATGTCTCGGACACGCATCTCTCCCGCAGCCATGCCTATTTCGCCGAGAATTGGGCGGTGTTCCGCGAGGAGATGGCGGCCGCACCGCCCGATTTCCTGGTCCATGGCGGCGACATCGCCTTCAACGGCCCGGCGGTGGAGGACGACCTGGCCTATGCCGCCGCCGAGATCGCCGGGCTGGGCCTGCCCTGGCGGGCGGTGGCGGGCAACCATGATGTCGGCGAGGCGCCGCCCCATTCGCGCCTGGACCAGCCGCTGACGCAGGCGCGGCTGGCAGCCTGGCGCCGCCATGTCGGCCCGCTTTGGTGGCGCATGGATCTCGGCGCCTGGCGGCTGGTGGGGCTGGACACCGCGCTGATGGGCAGCGGGCTGGCGGAGGAGGCGGCGCAGTCGGACTTCCTGGCGGAGACGCTTGCGGGCCGCGGCGCCCGGCCGGTGATGCTCTTCATGCACATGCCGCCCTTCGAGAAGACGCCGGAGGACCCGCGCTTCACCACCTCCGTCATTCCCTTCCCGGCCCGCGCCGGCTTGCTGGATGCCTGCGTCGCGGGCGGGGTGCGAGTGATCGCCTGCGGCCATCTGCACATCTACCGGCGGCTGCGCCACCGCGGCATGGAGATCGTCTGGGCGCCGACCACGGCCATGGTGAACATGCGCCGCGGGTTGCAACGCTGGCGGCGCTTCCCGCGCCCGGGCTATGTGGAATGGGCGCTGGACGGCGACCGGGCGCGCCACCGGCTGGTCGAGCCGCCGCGCATGGCCGCCATTGACCTCACCGCCTGGACCGCGGCCAATGGCGGCACCGTGACCACCTTGCCGCCACGGCCGCTCACCCCGGCGCCGGCGCAGCCGGTACTGGCGTTGTGATGCCGCGCAGCGCACCGGATTGCCCACGCCCACAACCCATGCACCGGGTATGCTTCCGCCCCGGGCGATCCCCGACCAGCCCGAGGTGACCATGCCCCAGCGCCGCACCCGCATCGCCAGCCATCGCGGTGGTGCCATCCTCTGGCCGGAGAACAGCCCCACCGCCTTCCGCGCCAGCGCCGCGCTGCCGGTGGAGCAGGTGGAATTGGATGTCCATCTTTCGGCAGATGACGCGGTGGTGGTGATCCATGACGCGCTGCTGGACCGCACCACGGAAGCGCGCGGCCCGGTCCGTGCCCGCAGCCTGGCGGAACTCCGCCGCATCCGGCTGAAGGGCACCGATGGCGAGACGGTGCCGACCCTGGCCGAGGTCGCGGACATCTTCCGCCCGACGCCCATTGCGCTGCGGGTGGAGTTGAAGGCGGATGCCGAGGGCCGGCCCTATCCCGGCCTGCTGCCCCGGACCCTGGCGGTGCTGGAGGAAGCCGGCCTGCCCGGGCGTGTCGCCATCACCTCCTTCCAGGCCGGGCTGGCGGCCGAGGCGGTTGGATTGGTCGAGGAAGTGATCTGGCTGGTCAGCCCGCCGGTCCTGCGGGACACCGGGCTGGCCGGGGCGATCGGGGCGGCACGGGCGCAGCGCATTCCCGGCCTCGGCCTGCATGCCAGCCTTTGCGACGCGGCGGCCGTGGCGGCGGTGCGGGAAGCGGGGCTGGCCCCCGGCGCCTGGGCGGTGAATGGCGAGGAGACGATCCGCCGCATCCTTGAACTGGGCGTGGAGGTCTTCACCACGGACGACCCGCTGACCGCGCTGCGCCTGCGGGGGTGAGGCACGGGGCCGCCTCCCGGCAATGCCCTGCCCCGGCACAGGGGCGATGCAGGCGTTCCCGGCCACCAGCCAGCCCTCCCTCCGCGGCATGTGCGGCCGCTGGTGCCGATGGAGGGCAGCATTCGGAACCAGCTGCCAGCCCGCTGCCGGTCATCGAGTCATGCTTCCGGGCCTTCGCGCCCGTCCGCCATCTGCTCCGGCTGCCGGGTCGCGCCACCGGATACCCAACGCGGTCTGCCGATGCCGCCGGGAGGCGGGGCGTCGCGACGGGCGGTGACAGCCCGCCGCCACCATGCCCGCCGCGCGCCAATGCCGCGGGGTCCCGCAGGACGCCCAGGACATCACGGCACGAGGCAGGCCTTGGCACCTGCGCGGCAGGTTCCGCAGCATGGTCCCGCCGGCTCTTCGTCAGGACCGGCCGCGGATTGCCTCCGCGCAGGAATGGCGCGTCAGTCGCGCCGCCACCGCGCGCCCATGCGGCCCATGCCAGGCGTGAGCCTGTCGCC
>JAEWCI010000403.1 GCA_023390705.1 Pseudomonadota bacterium | reverse complement strand
CCCTTCCGCCCGAGGCTGCTTGCCCGGGCCGTTTTCCTGTGACCGGATCCTCTCGCGGAACCTGACGCCATGGCCAAGTCGAACACCATCCAGATCAAGCTCGTCAGCAGCGCCGACACCGGCTTCTTCTACGTCACGAAGAAGAACGTGCGGAACACCACCGGCAAGCTGGAACTCAAGAAGTACGACCCGGTCGCCCGCAAGCACGTCGTCTTCCGCGAATCCAAGATCAAGTAGCACGGCGCCGCCCGGCAGGCCGGGCAGCCTTGTTTCAGGCCGGCGGCGGGACTGTTGCGGCAGTGCCGCCCTCGCCGGCCACTTCCACCCGGTTGCGCCCGGCGGATTTCGCCCGGTACAGGGCCGCGTCGGCGGCTGCCACCAGGTCGGCAATGCCGTCGCCCATGCCACCCAGGGCCAGGCCGATGCTGGCGGTGATGGCCAGACTCTCCGGTCCCACCGCGAAGGGTTCCTCGGCGATGGCAAGGCGGAGTCGTTCCGCGACGCTGCGGGCATAGTCCAGTTGCGCGCCCGACAGCACCACCATGAATTCCTCGCCGCCATAGCGCGCGACCACGTCGGCGGCGCGCAGATGGCCCTTCAACCGATCAGCCACCTCCCGCAGCGCGGCATCGCCTGCGGCATGGCCATAGGTGTCGTTGATCGGCTTGAAGCGGTCCACGTCCAGCAGCAGCACCGCCGCCTCGCCGCTCCGCAGCAGGCTTTCCAGGTGCCGCACCACGTAGCGGCGGTTTCGCAGCCCGGTCAGCGGGTCGGTCACCGCCAGTTCCAGCGAACGGTCGAGGTCAGCCCGCAGCCTTTCCTGATAGTGCTTGCGCCGAATCTGGTTGCGCACCCTGGCGCGCAGCTCGTTGGGATCGATCGGCCGCAGCACATGGTCGTTCGCGCCCAGGTCGAACCCACGCAGCACCAGACCGCGCTGCGCCGCATCGGCCACCAGCAGCACCGGCAGGTCCCGCGTCGCGCCCTGGGCCCGCAGGCGGGAAGCCAGGCGCAGCACGGCGCTGCCCTCGCCACCCAGGCACAGCACCGCCAGGTCGTAGCCACCCTGGGCGAGCGCATCCAGCGCCCCAGCCTGGCTTTCCGCCCGGCAGACCAGCACCCCATCCCCGGCCAGGCAGTCGCGGATCAGCCGGACCTCAGCCTCCTCCGAGCAGACCACCAGGACGGAGGCGCCCTGCACCCCCGGGGCGGGGCCGGGCGGCGGCTCGAAGCCCAGGTCGCGCGCCGTCTCGGCCCGCAGGCGCCAGGCATCTAGCACCTGCTTCACCCGGAGGAGGGCACGCAGCCGGGCGAACAGCGTGGCGTCGTCCACCGGCTTGGAGAGGAAGTCGTCGGCCCCGGCCTCCAGCCCCCGCACCCGTTCGGCCGCATCCACCAGGGCCGTGACCATGACCACCGGGATGTGCTGGGTAGCCGGGTTGGCCTTGAGATGCCGGCAGACCTCATAACCATCCATGCCGGGCATCATCACGTCCAGCAGGATGACATCGGGCATCCAGCGGCCGGCGAGGCTCAGCGCCTCCGGTCCGGAAGCGGCCAGGGCGACCTCGTAGTACTCGGCCAGCAGCTTCGCTTCCAGCAGGCGAAGATTGGCGGCGATGTCGTCCACGACCAGGATGCGCGCGGTCATGATCGGGGCCTTCGGCCCGGCCGATCCGCCAGGCTCATGAAGGCTGGCCGAAGGGATGCGAGCGCCGGGACAATCGCCGCGATATCCGTTTCACCACCGTTCCCTGCCAGGACGCGATACCCCAGGGCACGCCCATCCTGCCTTCCGTCTGGCTGATGGCAGCCTTTCGCAACCCTGACGCTCGGAACAATGGTAGCACAGAACTTCCGGTAGAGTGAGGGTGGAGAAAATGAGGATTCCGCAACGACAAGTTCACCCGGCGCCGCGCGCGGGGGGGGGGGCCGCCCCCCGCCCCTGCGGCCCCTTCAGCCGCTGGAGAATGCCACCTCGGTGCCCTCCGGCCGCCTGATCCGCGCCAGCAGCCGCGCATGTGGGCTGCGCCGCAGTTTCAGCACCTCCTCCAGGCCGCGCTCGGCCAGCGCACCGCGCACCGCGTCCACGTCGGGATGCTCGGCCTCCAGCGACACCAGGCGGCAATGGCTGTCGGCGATGCGGGACGAAGCGCCCTCCCCCGACCATTGGATCAGCGCCGGGATGAGATTGTTCATGTCCTGGCGCTGCGGCGGGAAGGCCATGCGCCAGTGCAGGTCGCCGCGCCGCATCTCCTTTATCTCTCCCGCCCGGGGGCCGAGGCGGGCCACCACCGCGTCCAGCACCGGGGTGCGCGCCACCCAGGCCAGCAGCCGCGGCTCGGCTTCCAGCATCAGGCGCACGCTGGCGTCGTCCAGGTCGAAGGGCCGCGGATGCGGCGGCTCCGGCTGGTCCGGGTCCGGGGCGATGATTTCCAGGTAGCAGCCGCGGCCGAGACCAAGCAGCATGTTGTGCGTGCCGAAGCCTTCATGGCGGCCGCCCTTCACCGGCTTCACCCCCAGGTGCTGTTCGATGAAGGCGGCGCCTTCCGCCAGGCTGCGGGCACCCAGCACGATATGATCGATCTCGGCCATGATTCCTTCCTGAAGCCTTCCTGCCTGGAACCGTCAGCGGGCGGCGAACTGGGTCTTGCCGAACATGATGTCGCGCTGCGCATCGGTCATCGGGCCACGGCGCTGACGATCCGCCAGAACCTGGACCCCGCGTTGCACCGCCGGCCGGGCAGCGATGGCATCATGCCAGCGCTTCACATTCGGGAAATGCGCCAGATCAACGCCGCGCCGGTCGGCGTTCCTGATCCAGGGGAAGGTGCAGATATCGGCGATGCTGTATTCCTCCCCCGCCAGATAGGGGCTCCCCGCCAGGCCCTTGTCCAGTACCCGGTGCAGCCGCGCCACTTCGTTGGTATAGCGCTCTATGGCGTAGGGCAGCTTCTCCGGCGCGTAATTGGCGAAGTGATTGTACTGCCCGAACATCGGGCCGATGCCGCCCATCTGGAACATCGTCCATTGCAGGCAGCGGTAGCGCGCCTCGCCTTCCCGGGGCAGCAGGGCCGAGCCGGTCTTCTCCGCCAGGTAGATCAGGATGGCGGCGCTTTCGAACAGGCGGAGCGGCCTGCCGCCCGGACCCTCGGGGTCAACGATGGCGGGGATCCGATGGTTGGGGGTGATCGCCAGGAATTCCGGCTTGAACTGGTCCCCGGCACCGATGTCCACCGGGATCACCTCATAGGGAAGGCCAAGCTCCTCCAGCATGATGTGGACCTTGTGGCCATTCGGGGTCGGCCAGGACCAGAGCTGGATCGGTGCGGGCATGTGGCATCTCCTCTCCCTTGCTGCCTGGCACGATGAGGCCGGGCGGCGGCGAAAGGCAAGCGACGGCGGCGGGAGCAGCCTGCTGCCGCCCCCGCCCACGCATCCTCACACCAGCTTGCCATCATCCCTCCGCCAGGCCGGGATGCCGGCAGCCGGTCAGGCATTGCCGTTGAGGTATTCCATCGCCTTCAGCACCCCCCCTTCACGGTGCGGCACGCCGGCGGCGCGCAGCCCCATCTCCACCCCGCCCAGCGTGCCGACCAGCGAGAGCGGACCGAAGTCGCCGAGATGGCCGATGCGGAAGACCCGGTCGTTCAACTGGCCTAGCCCGTTGCCCAGGCTCATGTTGAAGCGGTCCAGGATGGTGGCGCGCAGGGCATTGGCGCTGTGGCCTTCCGGCAGCCGCACGGCGGTCAGCGCGCTGGAATAGTGCCGCGGGTCGAGGCACTGCACCTCCATCCCCCAGTGGCGGACGGCGCGGCGGGTGGCCTCGGCGAAGCGGTCGTGCCGGGCGAAGACATTGTCCAGCCCTTCCTCCAGCAGCATGTCCACCGCGGTATCCAGGGCGTAGAGCATGTTGGTGGCGGGGGTGTAGGGGAAGTAACCGGTGGCGTTGGCCGCCAGCATCGGCTTCCAGTCCCAGAAGCTGCGCGGCAGCCGCGCGGTTTCGGCGGCCTTCAGCGCCTTCTGCGAAACGGCGTTGAAGGAGAGGCCGGGCGGCAGCATCAGCCCCTTCTGCGAACCGGCCACGGTCACGTCCACGCCCCATTCGTCGTGCCGGTAGTCGATGCTGCCGAGCGAGGAGATGGTGTCCACCAGCAGCAGCGCCGGGTGGCCGGCGGCATCCATCGCCCGCCGCACCTCGTCGATGCGGGAGGTGCAGCCGGTGCTGGTTTCGTTGTGGACCACGGCCACGGCACGGATTTCATGCGCCCTGTCCTCGCGCAGCCGCGCCTCGATGGCGGCGACATCGGCGCCGCGGCGCCAGTCGGTCGGGATCAGCTCCGGGCGCAGCCCCAGCCGCCCGGCCAGTTCCTGCCAGAGATGGGCGAACCAGCCGGTTTCGCACATCAGCACCCGGTCGCCGGGGGAGCAGGTATTGACCAGCGCCGCTTCCCAGGCGCCGGTCCCGCTGGCCGGGTAGATCACCACCGGGCCGGTTGTCCTGAACACGGCCGGCAGCTTTTCCAGCAGCCGCTTGCCCAGCTTGCCGAAATCCGGGCCGCGATGGTCCATGGTGGGGTTGTCCATGGCCCGCAGCACCCGGTCCGGCACATTGGTCGGGCCGGGGATCTGCAGGAAATGGCGGCCGGCGACCGGCTTCGACTGGTAATAGGCCATGGCGTGGCTCCCTTCGGGCTCAGGCGGCTTATCGGCGGATCCATCCGAAACCGCCAATGAGTTCGGCTTGTCGGATTGATGAGCATTATAGATCGGACATTGCCGGGGAAGCCGGCTAGAGGAACCTCCCCCGCCCCTGCCCCGCGCCGCGCGCGGCAGGGAGAGGCCGCAGCAGGGACCGCGCGCATGAACGCCTTCTCCATCCCCAAGGACCGCATCGGCGACAGCCGCCTGGCCGATCGGCTGCGCCGGGAGACCGCGGGAGAGGTGCTGTTCGGCGCCGGCGACCGCGGCCGCTACGCCACCGATGCCAGCATCTACCAGGTGGAGCCGGTGGGCGTGCTGGTGCCGCGGAGCATCGCGGATGTGGAAGCCGCCCTGGCGATCTGTCGCGAGGAAGGCATACCCGTCCTGCCGCGCGGCGGCGGCACCAGCCAGTGCGGCCAGACGGTGAACCGCGCCCTGGTGCTGGACTGCACCAAGCATCTCCGGCGCGTGCTGGAAGTGGACCCGGCCGCCGGCGTCGCCCGGGTGGAGCCGGGCATCACCCTGGGCGCGCTGAACACGGCACTGGCGAAGCACGGGCTGTTCTTCGCCGTGGACCCCTCCACCCATGCGCGGGCCAGCATCGGCGGCATGGCGGGCAACAATTCCTGCGGCGGCAAGTCCATCCGCTACGGGCTGATGGCGGACAACGTGCTGGCCATCGACGCCCTGCTGGCCGATGGCTCCCGCTTCCGCTTCGCCGAGATGCCGGACAACCTGGGCGCCGATGTGCCCGCCGGCATCGCCGACCTGATCCAGCGCCTGCGGGCGCTCGGCGCGCGCGAGGCCGAGGAGATCGCCGCCCGCTTCCCGACGCTGCTGCGCCGGGTCGGCGGCTACAATATCGACGTGCTGACGCCGGCCGCCCGCGCCCGTGGCCGCGACAACCTGGCACGGCTGCTGGTGGGCAGCGAGGGCACGCTCGCCTTCTCCGCCGCGCTCGACCTGAAGCTGTGGCCGGTGAAGCCGCGCAAGGTGCTGGGCATCTGCCAGTTCCCCACCTTCCGCGCCGCCATGGAGGCATCGAGGCACCTGGTCACGCTGGACCCGGAAGCGGTGGAGCTGGTGGATCGCACCATGATCGACCTCGGCCGCAGCATCCCGCTGTTCCGCGCCACCATCGAGAAGATGCTGATCGGCGAGCCGGACAGCCTGCTGCTGGTGGAATTCCATGGCGAGGAGGACGCCGCCCTGCTGCGCCAGATGGCGCGGCTGGAGGAGATGATGGGCGACCTCGGCTTCCCCGGCCAGGTGGTGCGCGCCACCGATGCCGGCTTCATGGCGGCGATCGCCGAGGTGCGCGAGGCCGGCCTCAACATCATGATGAGCATGAAGGGCGACGGAAAGCCGGTCTCCTTCATCGAGGATTGCGCCGTCGCGCTGGAGGACCTGGCGGACTACACCGAAAGGCTGAACCAGGTCTTCGAGAGGCACGGCACCAAGGGCACCTGGTATGCCCATGCCAGTGTCGGCTGCCTGCATGTCCGCCCCGTGCTGAACATGAAGGACCCGAACGACATCCGCCGCATGCGGCAGATCGCCGAGGAATGCTTCGCCCTGGTCCGCGAATACAAGGGCAGCCACAGCGGCGAGCATGGCGACGGCATCGTGCGTTCCGAATTCAACGAGACGATGTTCGGCAGCCGCATCGCCCGTGCCTTCGAACAGGTGAAGGACGCCTTCGACCCTGCCGGGCTGCTCAACCCCGGCCGCGTCGTCCGCCCGCCGCGCATGGATGACCGTGGCCTGTTCCGCTACGGCCCGGAGTACCGCGCGGATGACCGCATCTCCCCGGCGCTGGACTGGAGCGCCTGGCCCGGCCCGCAGGGCGGCCTGCTGGGCGCGGTGGAGATGTGCAACAACAACGGCACCTGCCGGAAATTCGATGCCAATGTCATGTGCCCCAGCTTCCGCGCGACGCGGGATGAGCAGCACCTGACACGCGGCCGCGCCAACACGCTGCGGCTCGCCCTGACCGGGCAGATTCCGGGCGGGCTGGAGAGCGAGGAGGTGGCGGCGGCGCTCTCGCTCTGCGTCTCCTGCAAGGGCTGCCGGCGGGAATGCCCGACCGGCGTTGACATGGCGAGGATGAAGATCGAGGTGCAGGCCGCCCGCGCCCGCGCCGGCAAGCTTTCGGCCAGGGACCGGCTGATCGCCACCATGCCGCGCTGGGCGCCCTTCGCCGCCATGCTGCCGGCACTGGCCAATGCGCGCGCATGGCTGCCGGGCGCGCGGGCGCTGGGTCAGCGGC
>JAEWCI010000339.1 GCA_023390705.1 Pseudomonadota bacterium | reverse complement strand
GGGCAGGGGCTGGGCGGTATCACTCCGCCGCCTGCAACTGCATCTGCTGCGCATAGGCTTCCAGCGGCGCGCAGGTGCAGACCAGGTTGCGGTCGCCGTACACGTTGTCCACCCGCTTCACCGGTGGCCAGTATTTGTGCGCCTTGACAAAGGGGAGCGGGAAGGCCGCCTGTTCGCGCGAATAGGGGTGGGTCCATTCGCTCGCTGCCACCTCGGCTGCGGTGTGCGGGGCGTTCTTCAGCGGGTTGTCCTGCTTGTCGGCGATACCCTGCTCCACCGCGCGGATTTCGGCGCGGATGGCGATCATGGTGTCTATGAAGCGGTCCAGCTCCTCCTTCGGCTCGCTTTCGGTGGGTTCCACCATCAGCGTGCCGGCCACCGGCCAGGACATGGTCGGCGCATGGAAGCCGTAGTCCTGCAGGCGCTTGGCGATGTCCTCCACCATCACCCCGCCACCCTGCTGGAAACCGCGGCAGTCCAGGATGCATTCATGCGCCACCATGCCGCGGGCGCCCTTGTAGAGCACCGGGTAGTGCCCGCTCAGGCGCTTCGCGACGTAGTTGGCGCTGAGGATCGCCACCTGCGTCGCCCGGGTCAGCCCGGCTGCGCCCATCATGCGGATATAGGCATAGGAGATGGGCAGGATGGCGGCGCTGCCGAAGGGCGCGGCGGAAACCGGGCCGTAGCCGGTGGACGGGCCAGCTTCCTCCAGCAGCGGATGGTTCGGCAGGTGCGGCGCCAGATGCGCGGCGACGCCGATGGGCCCGACGCCTGGCCCGCCGCCGCCATGCGGGATGCAGAAGGTCTTGTGCAGGTTCAGGTGGCACACATCCGCGCCGATCGCCGCCGGGGAGGTGAGCCCGACCTGCGCGTTCATGTTGGCGCCGTCCATGTAGACCTGGCCGCCCCTGGCGTGGATCAGGGCGCAGATCTCCCGGATCTGCTCCTCGAAGACGCCATGGGTGGAGGGATAGGTCACCATCAGCGCGGCCAGCTTCTCCGCGTGCTGCTCGGCCTTCGCGCGCAGGTCGTCCAGGTCCACATTGCCGTCGCGGTCGCAGCCGACGACGACGACCTTCATCCCCGCCATGGCGGCGCTGGCCGGGTTGGTGCCATGCGCGGAGGAAGGAATGAGGCAGATGTCGCGCTGCGCCTCGCCCCGCGCGCGGTGGAAGGCGCGGATCGCCAGCAGCCCGGCATATTCGCCCTGGCTGCCGGCATTGGGCTGCAAGGAGACGGCGGCGAAGCCGGTGATGCTGGCCAGCCAGCCTTCCAGCCGGCGGATCAGCGTCAGATAGCCCTGCGCCTGGTCCACCGGCGCGAAGGGGTGGATGGCGGCGAAGCCCGGGAAGGTGATCGGGATCATCTCCGCCGTGGCGTTCAGCTTCATGGTGCAGGAACCGAGCGGGATCATGCTGCGGTTCAGCGCGACATCCTTGTCCTCCAGCCGCTTCAGGTAGCGCAGCATCGCGTGCTCGCTATGGTGGCTGTTGAACACCTCGGCCGTCAGGAAGGGCGTCACGCGCGCCAGGGCGGCGGGCGGCCCGCCCCAGGTTTCGCCCAGGCCGGTGCCAAGCAATTCGGCCAGCACCGTCAGTTCGTCGCGCGTCACCGTCTCATCGAGCGCAATGCAGACCAGCCCGTCCTCGCGCCACAGGTTGAAGCCGCGGCTCCGGGCGGCCGCGACCAGCGCCTCGGCCTTCGGGCCGGCCTCGATGGCGATGGTGTCGAAGAAGCTGTCGTGGCGCAGCGCCAGCCCCGCCTGCCGCGCCGCGCCGGCCAGCAGCCGGGCCTGCAGGGCAACGCGGCCGGCGATGCGCTTCAGCCCCTCCGGCCCGTGCCACACCGCATACATGCCGGCCATCACCGCCAGCAGCACCTGCGCGGTGCAGATGTTGGAGGTTGCCTTCTCGCGCCGGATGTGCTGTTCGCGCGTCTGCAGTGCAAGCCGCAAGGCGGGCGCGCCGGCAGCGTCCACCGAAACGCCCACCAGCCGCCCCGGCAGCAGGCGCTTCAGCGCATCCTTCACCGCCATGTAGCCGGCATGCGGGCCGCCATAGCCCAGCGGCACGCCGAAGCGCTGGGTGCTGCCCACCACCACATCCGCGCCCATCTCGCCGGGCGGGGTCAGCAGGCAGAGCGCCAGCGGGTCGGCCGCCACGATGGCCAGCGCGCCCGCCGCCTGCGCCGCGGCGATTTCCGGCGCCAGGTCGCGCACCTCGCCGGTGGTGCCGGGATATTGCAGCAGCACCGCGAAGGGTTTGTCAGAAGCGGCGCGAGCGGCGATCTCAGCGGGCGGGGCAACGCTCACCTTGATGCCCAGCGGTTCCGCCCGCACCCGCACCACGGCCAGGGTCTGCGGATGCAGGTCGGTGGCCGCCAGCAGCGTGTCGGATTTGCCCTTGTGCGCGCTGTGCGCCAGGTGCATCGCCTCGGCCGCCGCGGTTGCCTCGTCGAGCAGGCTGGCATTGGCGACGGGCAGGCCGGTCAGGTCCGCCACCATGGTCTGGAAATTCACCAGCGCTTCCAGCCGCCCCTGGGCGATTTCCGCCTGATAGGGGGTGTAGGCGGTGTACCAGCCCGGATTTTCTAGCACGTTGCGCAGGATGACCGGCGGCGTATGGGTGCCATGGTAGCCCAGCCCGATCAGGGACTTCACGTCGCTGCGGTTCTGCGCCGCCAGGCCGCGCAATTCGGCCAGCACCTCGGCCTCGGTTTCCGGCGGCGGCAGGGGATCGAGCGCCGCGCCCCGGATCGCGGCGGGCACCGTCCTCGCCGCCAGATCCTCAAGGCTCGCGGCGCCCACCACGCGCAGCATCGCGGCAACGTCGTCCTCGGAGGGTCCGATATGCCGGCGGGTGAACTCGTCGCGCTCCTCCAGCGCGGCAAGCTCCGCGAGGGCGCTGGTCATATGGCGGGGCTGATTCACGCTACGCTCCTCGCTGTGCTGCGGTGCTCCGCGATCAGGCCGCTGTGGCGGGGCTGATTCACGCTACGCTCCTCGCTGTGCTGCGATGCTCCACGGTCAGGCCGGCTCACGCATTCTCCTCCGCGAAGCGGCGATAGGCCGCCTCGTCCATCAGCCCGCCCAGATCGGCCGCGTTCACCGCCTCCAGCCTGAAGAACCAGCCCTCGCCGGTCGGCTCGCGGTTGACCAGGCTGGGGTCCTCGGCCAGCGCGCCGTTCACCTCGGCGACACGGCCCGCGATGGGCGCATAGACATCGGAAGCGGCCTTCACGCTTTCCACCACCGCGCAGGCCTCGCCGGCGGCGACCTCGCGGCCAACTTCCGGCAGATCGACGAAGACCACGTCGCCCAGCGCGTTCTGCGCATGGTCGGTGATGCCGATGGTGGCGGTATCGCCATCAAGCCGCACCCATTCGTGGTCCTTGGAGAATTTCAGCTCGGCCATGACGGGGTTCCTCCTATCGGGCGTAGCGGTGGGGGACGAAGGGCGTGGGGGCGATGCGGGCGGGCAGGGGG
>JAEWCI010000254.1 GCA_023390705.1 Pseudomonadota bacterium | reverse complement strand
GCGGTGGAACAGCAGCGGCGTGACGAAGGCGTCGAGGAGGGTCGCGGTCAGCAGCCCGCCCAGGATGGTGATGGCGACCGGGCTCAGGATCTCCTTGCCCGGCTGGTCGGCGCCGATGGTCAGCGGGATCAGCGCGAGGCCCGCCGCCAGCGCCGTCATCAGCACCGGCGCCAGCCGCTCGCGGGAGCCGCGGAGGATCATCGCCACGCCCCAGCGCTCGCCCTCGTGCAGCACCAGGTTGAGGTAGTGGCTGACCTTCAGGATGCCGTTGCGGGTGGTGATGCCGGTCAGCGTGACGAAGCCGACCATGGTGGCGACAGACAGCGGCTGCCCGCTTATCCAGAGCGCCGCGACGGCGCCGATCAGCGCCAGCGGCACGTTGCCCATGATCACCAGCGTCAGCGCCGTGGAGCGGTAGCGCGAGTAGAGCACCACAAAGATCAGCGCGAGCGAGACGGCCGAGAGCAAGGCGATGGTCAGCGAGGCCTCCTCCTGCGCCTGGAAGGTGCCCTCCAGGCTGACCGCGTAGCCCTGCGGCAGCGGGTACTCGGCGATTACCTTGCGGATGCCGGCTACCACCTGCGCCATGTCGGCGACGCCGTCCGTGTTGGCGGAGACGACGATCCGCCGCCGCGCGCCCTCGCGCAGGATTTGGTTCGGCCCGTCGGCGTCCTCGACCCGTGCCACCAGCCGCAGGGGCACGCGCCCGGTCGGGGTTTCGATCAGGCTGTCGGCCAGCCGTGCGGTGGTGCGCGCCTCGTCCGGCAGCCGCAGTACGACGTCGTACCGGCGTGCGCCGTCCACGATCTGGCTGACCACCTGGCCGCCGGTCAGCGACTGCAACGCCTCGGTCAGGCTCGCGGCCGAGACGCCGTAGAGAGCGGCTCGCTCGTGGTCGATGGCGATCCGCACCTGCGGGATGCGCACCTGCCGCTCCACCTGAAGGTCTGCGGTCCCGGGGACCTGCTCGGCGATGCGCTGGCGCAGCCCCTCGGCCACGGCGCGCAGCGTGTCGAGGTCGTCGCCGAAGATCTTCAGCGCGATCTGCGCCCGGACGCCCGAGAGCATGTGGTCGAGCCGGTGGGCGATCGGCTGGCCGAGGCTGACGTTGGCGGGGAGCGCGGCGAGGCGGTTGCGGATGTCCGCCAGCACCTCGGCGCGGGACCGCGCCGAGGGCGCGAGGTCGAGGTCGAGCTCCGAGACGTGCACGCCCTCCGCGTGCTCGTCGAGCTCGGCGCGGCCGGTGCGCCGGCCGACGTGGCGCACCTCCGGCACCTCGGCCGCCAGCTTCTCGGCGACCCGGCCGTAGGCGTTGCTGTCGGCGAGCGAGATGCCCGGCCCGAAGGACAGGCTCACCAGCACCGTTCCCTCGTTGAAGGCCGGCAGGAAGGCGCGCGGCAGGAAGGGCAGGCTCGCGCCGGCGCCGGCGACGCCGAGCAGCGCCACCCCGAGCACCAGGCCGGGGCGGCGGAAGGCCGCCGTCAGCGCCCGGTCGTTGCCCCGCTTGAGCCAGGTCAGCAGGCGGCTCTCGTGCTCGGCCAGCCGCTTCATGCGCGGGAGCAGGTAGTAGCACATCACCGGCGTCACCGTGATGGAGACGACGAGGGAGGCCAGGATGGAGACGATGTAGGCGACGCCGAGCGGCGCGAAGAGCCGCCCCTCGATGCCCGAGAGGGCAAACAGCGGCACGAAGACCAGCACGATGATCAGCGTCGCGTAGACGATGCCGGACCGCACCTCGGAGGAGGCGGCGGCGATCACCTCGAGCGCCGTGCGCGGCTCGCCCGCCTCGCGGTTCTCGCGCAGGCGGCGGAACACGTTCTCGACGCCAACGACCGCGTCGTCCACCAGCTCGCCCACCGCGATCGCCAGGCCACCCAGGGTCATCGTGTTGATGCTGAGCCCGAAGGCCGAGAACACGATGACGGTGAGCAGGATCGAAAGGGGGATCGCCGCCAGCGAGATGAAGGTGGTCCGGAAGTTCAGCAGGAAGGCGAAGAGCACGATGGCGACGACGACGACCGCCTCGGCCAGGACCTTCTTCAGGTTGTTGATGCTAGTCTCGATGAAGCTCGCCTGGCGGAACTGCACGCGGTCGGCGATCACCCCGCGCGGCATGGTGCGCTGCATCTCGGCCAGCGCCGCCTCGACCTGGCGGGTCAGGGAGATCGTGTCGGCCTGGGGCTGCTTCTGGACGCCGAGGATCACGGCCGGCCCGCCGTCCGCGCCGGCGTCTCCGCGCTTGAAGCGCGCGCCGAAGTCCACCTCCGCGACCTGGCGCAGCAGGATCGGCTGCCCCTCGCGGAACGCGACCACGGCGTTCCGGAGGTCGTCCAGCCGGGTGGTGCGGCCGATGTTGCGGATCAGGTACTCCCGCCCGCCCTGGTCCACGTAGCCGCCGCCCGAGTTGGTGCCGAACTGGCGCAGCGCCGCGACCAGCGCGTCGTGCGTGACGTCGAGCGCGTACATGCGGGCGAGGTCGGGCATGACCCGGAACTGCCGCACTTCCCCGCCGATCGGGATGACCTGGGAGACGCCGGGGATGGTCAGCAGGCGCGGCCGGATTACCCAGTCGGCGATGTCGCGGAGCTCCATGGGGGAGACCGAGCCGTCCGGCGGCGCGATCATCGCCACGAGCATGATCTCACCCATCACCGAGGAGACCGGCGCCATGACGGGCTGCGCGGCAGGGGGCAGGTTGCCCCGGATCTGGCCGAGCCGCTCGGCCGCCAGCTGGCGGGCGCGCCAGATGTCGGTACCCCAGCCGAACTCGACGTAGACGATGGACAGTCCGGCCGAGGAGACCGAGCGCACCCGCTGCACCCCGGGCAGCCCGTTCATGCCGGTCTCAATCGGGAAGGAGACGAGCTGCTCCGTCTCCTCCGGCGCCAGGCCCTCCGCCTCGGTGATGATCGTCACCGTGGGGCGGTTGAGGTCCGGGAAGACGTCGAAGCCCATGCGGGTCAGCGTCCAGGTGCCGTAGGCCGTGACGATGGCCGCGAAGACCAGCACGAAGAGCCGGTTGCGCAGGCTGAAGCCGACGAGGGCATTGAACATCAGCGCACCTGCGCGATCATGCCGGCCGCGCGCGTCACCACGCGCGTACCGGGCTCGATGCCCGCGGTCACCAGCACGCGCGCGCCGTCGATCGGCTCGGCGCGCACCTGCAGCGGCACGAAGCGTTCCGGCGCGGCGTGGGCGTAGACCACCGGCGGACCCTCGGCGCTGCGCACCACGGCGTCGGCCGGCAGCACGATGCCCTCCTGCGGGCGCGGCAGGCGCAGCAGCACGGTGACCGGCGCGCCGACGGAGATCCCCTCCGGCGGCGACGGCAGGCGGAAGTTCAGCGGCACGGCGCCCTGCCGCACCGAAAGGCCCCGGCCGACCAGCTCCAGCGGCGCGGTCCGGCCGTCGGGCAGCAGAACGCTGGCGCCGGAGACGGTGCCCTGGGCGGTGCGGTCGAAGGCCAGCGCCTCAACCCAGAGCCGGGTGGGGTCCACGATCTCGAAGACAGGCTGCTGGTTGTCCACGATCTGACCGATGGCGCCGCGCACCGTCGAGACCACGCCCGAGACCGGCGCCACCAGGGGCTCCCGCCCCGAGAGCGAGGGCGCCACCGCGGCCCGCCGCTGCCGGAGGCCCGCCAGCTCTTGCCGCGCCTCCTGGATCTCGCGGTCCGAGACGCTGCCGCGCAGCCCGGCGAGCCGCGTGGCCCGCGCTTCCGCGATGGCGATCTGCTGGTCCAGCTCGGCGATGGACTGCTGCAGCGTGCCCCGCTCGGAGATGCTGTAGGCCGGCGTGACGTAGGCCAGCACCTGCCCGCGCTCGACCCGCTGCCCCAGCACGGGCAGGCCGGCCTCGCCCGGCTCCAGCCGCCCGGTCTGGCTGGCGTGGACGCGGCCGCTGGCGTTGGGGTCGGGCACCATGGTGCCGACGCGCTGGATCGCCGTGTCGGCG
>JAEWCI010000173.1 GCA_023390705.1 Pseudomonadota bacterium | reverse complement strand
GGCACGTGCAGCACCTCGATCCCGGCGGCGCGGCTGAACATCTCCCCCGCCAGGTGCGAGGAGGTGCCATTGCCGATCGAGCCATAGACCACGCGCCCCGGCCGCGCCCGCGCGGCGGCCACCACCTCGGCCACCGAATGCACGTCGAAGCGCTTCGGATTCACCACCAGGATGTTGGGCAGGGCGGCGACGGTGCCGATGCCGGCCAGGTCGCGCAGCGGGTTCAGGCCGGAATTCGGGTAGAGCACCGGATTCACGCCATGGATGGCGGCGGAACCGAGGAACAGGCTGTGCCCGTCCGGCTCCGCCTGGATGGCGGCCGCGGCGGCGATGTTGCCGCCCGCGCCGGTACGGTTCTCCACCACCACCGCCTGGCCGAGCAGCGCGCCGAGCGGCTCGGCGAGCAGCCGGGCGATCACGTCCAGCGTGCCGCCCGGCGGGAAGGGGGTGATGATCCGCACCGGCCGGCCCGGGCGCCAGCCCTGCTGCGCCCATGCGAGGCCAGGGGCGGCCAGTGCCGCCAATCCCCCTGCCAGGATGCTCCGTCTCGTGCCCTTCATGCCGTTCCCTCCCTCGCCGCCCCGCCGTCAGCCGACCTGGCGCGGCAGGCGGAATTCGTATTCCAGCATCAGGTGCTCGCTGCGGCCCTCGCGCCTTGCCCTGGTGAAATCCTGCACCAGGCTGGCCTTCACGCCGAACACCGCGTCCTCGGCCAGGTAGGGATCGCCGGCGGCGAAGATATGGGTGATGAGGTCGCGGTAGCCGGGCGCCTTGATCCAGAAATGCACATGCGCCGGGCGCATCGGCCCACGCCCCATCGCCGCCAGCACCCGGCCCACCGGCCCATCGTGCGGCACCGGGTAGAAGGCGGGCGCGATGGTGGTGAAGCGCACCATGCCCTCGGCGTCGCTGCGGAAGCGGCCGCGCATGTTGTGCGCCTCGCCGTCGCCGATCTGGCTGTCATAGCCGCCCTCCCTGGAAGCGTGCCAGACATCCAGCTGCGCGCCGGGGATCGGCCTGCCCTCGGCATCGGCGATGCGCACCGCCACCTCCAGCCGCTCTCCCGGCATGCCGGGAGAGATATTGGCGCCGCTTTCGAAGACGGGTGGGTTCTCGCGGTGGAAGGGGCCGAGCACGGTGGTCTCGGTCACGGCTTCGTCGGTGGCATGGGCAAGGGCGTCCACCAGCATGGTCACGCCGGTGACATCCGAGAGCAGGATCCATTCGGATCGCTTGTCGTCGCACCACCTGCCCATCTCGGTCAGGAAGCCGATGGCCTTGCCCCATTCCTCCGGCGTCAGCCTCACTTCCCGCACGAAGGCATGAGCATGCCTGATGAGTGCGGCCATGATCTCCGCCATGCGTGGATCGGCGTCCGGGCGAATGCGGCCGAGCACCGCCTCGGTCAGGTTGGCATCGGTATAGCTGATGGTGCCCTCGGGCATCGAACGGCCTCCCTCGTGTTTCTCCGAACCCGAACTCCGTCACGCCGCGGCGCCCTTCCCTTCTCCCTGCCGCACGGCGCGGCGAAATCAGGGGCGGGACAACAGGTGCGGCACGGAGCCTAGCCCGAGGCCGGGACCTGCCGCTATCCTTCGGGCATGGCCCAGGATACCGAACTTTCAAAGGTCAAGGCGCGCATCCGCGCCCTGGCCGCCCGAACCGTGGAGCGCGGCTGTTCCGAAGCCGAGGCCATGGCCGCCGCCGCCAAGGTGGGGGAGTTGCTGGCGGTCTACGGGCTTTCCATGTCCGAGGTGGAACTGCGCGAGGAAGCCTGCGTGCAGCGCCGGCTGTCCTTCCACGGCCCCGCCCGGCAGGCGCTGCGCTGGCTGTTTCCCGCGGTGCTGCGGCTGTGCGAATGCCGCGGCTGGACCGACGGCCGCAACGATTTCGTCCTGTTCGGCTTGGAACCCGACGTGCAGATGGCGGAATATTTGCTGCATGTCGCGACCGGCGCGCTGGCCTGGGAGGAAGCGCGCTTCCGCGAAAGCCCGGCCTATCTCCAGCGCCGCCAGCCGGCCCAGGCGGTGCTGCGCAGCTTCCGCTACGGCTTCGCCAACCGGCTCGGCGCCCGGCTGGACGAGATGGCGGCGGAGCGCAGCCGCAAGGAAGCGCAGCAGATGCCGGGTGCCACCGGCACCGCGCTGGTAGTGGTGAAGGAGAAGCTGATCGAGGAACGTTTCCGCGGCCTCGGCGTGCGGCTGCGCACGGTCCATGCCAGCATGACGGTGCGCGACGGCGCCGCCTTCCGCCGGGGCGCCGAGGCCGGCAGCCGCGTCGGGCTGGAACGGCCGGTTGGCGGCGGCAGCGGGCCGCCATCGCTGCCGAGGAAATGAGCCGCACGGACTCCGCGGCACGCGCCCTCTATGCCTGGGAGGACCGGGTGGTGGCGCCGCACGACCGGTCCCTGGTGCCCTTCGCGCAACTTCAGGCGCTGGTGGACCATGTCTGGGCAGCGGAGGGGCTGCGCTTCCCGCCGCGCCTCCGCAGGCTGCCGCGCCAGGCCAGGCGAACCATCGCCCGCGCCTCCCGCCTGGCGATCGAGGCGCCGGAGCATCTGCCAAGCTGGGTGCTGCTGCACGAGATCGCCCATGCCATGACCAGCACGGCCGAGGAGGAGAGCGATGGCCACGGCCCCGCCTTCGTCGGCCTCTATCTCCACCTGCTGGTGCGCCATGCCCGGCTGCCGCGGGCGGCGCTGGAGGCGAGCCTGCGGGAAGCCGGTATCGCCTGGGACGCGGCGGCAAGGCCGGTTTTCCTGGATGCCCCGGCGGATGGCTGAGCTGGAGCCGGACAACGCCTTCTGGCGGTTCTCGCTCGCCTTCTACGCCACGCCGGGGGTGGCGCCGGCCTGCCTGGCGCTGCAGGACCGCGAGGGGCTGGACGTGAACCTGGTGCTGTTCTGCTGCTGGGTCGGCGTGGCGCTGGACCGGGCGGTGCTGGCCGAGGCCGAGGCGCTGGTGGCCGAATGGCGGACAGAGGTGGTGCAGAAGCTGCGGGCCGTGCGGCGCTGGCTGAAGCCGCTGCCCGAAGCGGCGGGGCTGCGCGCCGCGGTGGCGGCGCAGGAATTGGCCGCCGAGCAGCACCAGCAGGCGATGCTGCATCGCTGGGCCATGGCGCGCTGGCCTGATGCCGGCGCCGTGCCGGGCCGCCACGCCGCCGCCAACCTGGCGTTGCTGACAACGGCGCCCGAGGCGGGCGTGCTGGTCGCCGCCCTGGGCTGACGGCAGGCGAACGCCCTCCCCCACATTGCGCGGGAGGGCGCTGAAGGCCCTACCGCCCGGCCCAGTTGGGCTTGCGCTTCTCGTGGAAGGCCTTCACGCCCTCGGCGAAATCCTCGCTGCTGCGCAGGCGGGAATAGGCGTGGCCCTCCAATTCGATGGCGATGGAAAGGCTGGCATCCTCGGTGTCGTTCAGCAACTTCTTCGCGGTGCGCTGGGCCAGCGGGGCGAATTCCAGCAACTCCTTCACCAGCTTGTCCGTGGCGGCCTCCAACTGGTCATCCGCCACCACCTCGGTCGCGATGCCCCAATCCAGCGCCTGCTTCGCCGGGATGCGCTTGCTGCGCATCACGATATCCTTGGTGCGGGTGATGCCCACTAACTTCTGCAGACGCGCCGAGCCGCCGGAGCCGGGAATCTGCCCCAACCGCTGTTCGGGCAGCGAATACTGCGTCGTCTCCGAGCAGATGCGGAAATCGCAGGCGAGCGAGATCTCGAAGCCGACGCCGAAGGTGTAGCCGCGATTGGCGGCGATGACCGGCTTGGAGCAGCGCGACGCCGCGGCGATGTTCCAGGCCAGCTTCGAGACGACTTCCGGCGTGCTCTCCAGGAAGCCCATGATGTAGCCGCCGGAGGAGAAATGCTCGCCTTCCGCGCGCAGGACGACGACGCGCACCGCGTCATCCTCGTCCAGCGCCTCGAACACCTTCCGCAACTGGTCGCGCTGCGGCATGGAGATGACGTTCAGCGGCGGGCGGCACAGCACGATGTCGGCGCGCGCGCCTTTCACCTCCACCCGGAATCCGTCGAGATTGTCGAAAGCGCTCATCACTTCTTCTCCTGGAGTATGTCGGCGGGGCGGTACTCGCCCTCCACCAGCTTGCGGCGCAGCAGCTTGCCGACCGGCGAGCGCGGCACTTCCTGCACGAAGACATAGCGACGCGGCCGCTTGAAATTGGCGAGGCCCGCGGCACGGCAATGCGCGTCCAGCTCGGCTTCGGTGACGGCGGCGCGGGCGGCGACGAAGGCGGTGACGACCTTGCCCCAGCGTTCGTCCGGCAGCCCGACCACCGCCACCTCCGCCACCGCCGGATGCAGGGAAAGGCAGCTTTCGATTTCCACTGGGGAGACGTTCTCCCCGCCGGTGATGATCATGTCGTCCACCCGGCCGGTGACGAACAGGTCGCCATCGGCATCGAAGAAGCCGGTATCGCCGGTGAAATACCAGCCCTGGCGCAGCGCACGGGCATCGGCATCCGGGCGCTTCCAGTAGCCCTCGAAGCTCTCGTCCCCGGCAAGCAGGGCGATGATCTGGCCCTCCTCACCAACGGCCGCCACGTCACCCGGCCCGTCGGCGCCCAGCTTCACTACCCGCACCATCTGGTTCAGCCCGGCACGTCCGGCGCTGCCGGGCTTGGCCGACGCATTCTGGTCGATGGTGAAGGTATAGATTTCGCTGCTGCCATAGTGGTTGACGAAGAGCTCCGGCTGGAAGGCCGCGGCCAAGTCGCGCAGCAGCCCATCCGTCATGGCGGCGCCTGCGAAGCCCAGCTTGCGCACGGAGGAAACATCGGTGGCGGCGAAATCCGGGTGGTGCAGCAGGTCGTGATACAGCGTCGGCACCAGGTAGAGATTGCTGATCCGCTCCTGCCCGATCAGCCGCAACGCCGCCGCCACGTCGAAGCGCGGCAGGCAGACGAAGGCGCCACCGATGAGCGACATGGCCAGCAGGCTGCGGACGCCCATGGTATGGTAGAGCGGCATGACGCCCAGCGTCCGTTCCCCATGGCGGTAGAGGTTCTGCGCCACATGCGCCAGCGCCGCGGCACGTTCCGCCCGATGGCGCCGCGGCACGCCCTTGGGGCGAGAGGTGGTGCCGGAGGTATAGAGCATCACCGACCAGTCCTCGGCCGTGGCGCGCGGCGAGGCATCCGGCGCATTCCCGCCGGCCAGTTCGTCGAAGCCGATCTCGCCGGCAAGCGGCGCGTGCAGCGCGATGCGCGGCAGGGCGGCGGCGGCCGGTGCGGCACGCGCCGCCTCGGCGGACACTTCCTCGAACACCACGGCGCGGGCTTCGGCATCGGTCAGGCCGTATTCCACCTCATCCGCCTTGACACGCCAGTTCAGGGGCGTGACAACGATGCCGGCAAGCTGACAGGCCCAGTGCAGCGTCGCCGCCTGCCAGCGGTTCTGCAGCACCGTCAGCAGATGGTCGCCCCGCTTCAGCCCCAGGGCATCGAGCCCCGCCACCACGGCGGAGATGTGGCGGAACCATTGCCCGTAGTCCAGCCGAAGATCGCCATCCACGATCGCCAGGGCGCGCGGGTCCCGCGCCACGCTGGCCAGCAGGCTGGTGCCGAGGTCAAGCATGCTCCGCCCCTTCCGCCAGGGTTTCCGCCACCGCCATCGCCGCGCGCAGGATCGGCGCATAGCCGGTGCAGCGGCAGAGATGGCCGGAAAGCAATTCGCGCAATTCCGCTTCCGTCGGCCGGGCCTTCTCGCGCAGGAAGGCGTCCAGCGAAACCAGGATGCCCGGCGTGCAGAAGCCGCATTGCAGCCCGTGATGCCGGCGGAAGGCTTCCTGCAGCACGGAAAGCCGGTCCGGCCCCGGGGCCAGCCCTTCCACGGTGCGGATTTCGCAGCCCGCCGCCTGCACCGCCAGCGTCAGGCAGGCGCGCGCCGGAGCGCCATCGATCTGCACCGTGCAGGCGCCGCAGACGCCATGCTCGCAGCCCACATGCGTGCCCGTCCAGCCCAGCACATGACGCAGGAAATCGCTCAGCAGCATGCGCGGCTCGGCTTCACCAGCGACCTCGCGGCCATTCAGGGTGAAGCGGATGGCATGGCGCCGGCCTGCCTTCAGCCGCGGCATCGCATGGCCTCCTCCATCACCTCGCGGCCAAGGCGGCGGACCAGATGCCGGCGGTACGCCGCCGTGGCATGCAGGTCGTCGCGCGCCTCCAGCGACCAGGCGAAATCCTCCAGCGCATCGTCCCATGCCGCCGCATCGGCGGGCAGGTCGCGCGCCACAGGGCGGTCCGCCACGCCGCCCACCGCCAGCCGCACCCCATCGGCGTGGGCCACCGCGGCACAGGCGGTGATGGCGAAGTCGCCATGGCGACGACCGATCTCACGGAAGGCATGGCCCTCACAAGGGCGCGGCAGCGGCAGGGCGATGGCTTCGATCATCTCGTCCTCGGCGCGCGCGGTCTGCATCAGGCCGATGAAGAAATCCGCCGCCGCCAGCGTCCGGGCACGGCGGGCCGAGCGCAATTGCACATGGCCGCCCAGCGCCAGCAACACCAGCGGGATCTCCGCGCTGGGATCGGCATGCGCCACGCTGCCGCAGAGCGTGCCACGGCTGCGCGTCTGGGCATGGCCTACCCAGGGCAGCGCCGCCGCCAGCAGTGGATGCAGCCCGGGCCGCGCCAGCAGCGCCGCCTGGCGCACCGCCGCGCCGATGCGCAGCGCGCCGCCTTCCTCCCGCACCTCGCGCAGGGTGGGAATGCGCATGATGTCAACCAGCAGCGCCGGCCTTGCCAGCCGCATGTTCAGCATCGGCAGCAGGGACTGGCCGCCAGCCAGCACGCGCGCTTCGCCGCCGGCCTCGGCCAGCGTGGCCAGGGCTTCGTCCAGGCTCTCCGCGGCCAGGTAGTCGAAGGGCGGCGGCTTCATCGGCGCAGCCCCAGGGCACGCAGCAGCCGTGCCAGCCAGGATTCCGGCACCTGCGGGACGGCCTGCCGCGCCAGCGCGGCGAAGAATTGGCCGATGACCAGCCTCGCCGCGCCATCCAGCAGCCGCCCGGCGATGCTCGCCACCCGACCGCCCACCGCCGCCTCATAGCGCCAGGCGATGACGGTGCCCTGCGGCGCCGCTTCCAGCGTCACACGGCCACTGCCATGGCCGAATCCCAGCGCGCCCTCGGCCGAGCCGGTCAGCGTCAGCGCTTCCGGCGCCTGCATGTCCGAAAGCGAGAGCGCCACGCGGTAGCGCCCCTTCACCGGGCCGACGCCCAGCGTGACATCGGCGCGATACTCGGTTTCCGAAACACGCTCGACGCCATGCGCGCCGGGGACGATGCGCAGCAGCGCATCCGGGTCCAACAGCATCGCCCAGAGCCTTTCGCGCGGCGCCGCCACTTCGGTGCGGCCTTCGCCATGCAGCCTGCGCTCGCCGGGCCTAGCGGCGGGCACGGTGATGCGCCGCGGCGGCGCGGCCTCCGGCCCGTGGACATGCGCGGCGAGCGTGGCGGGCAGCAGCGGCAATTGGACATCCTGCGACCCCAGTGCATCCGCCACCGCATTGGCGATGCAGACCGGGGTGGACATGCAATTGCCCTCCCCCACCCCCTTGGCACCGAGCGGCGTGAAAGGTGAGAGGGTTTCGTGGTGCAGGATCACCGGCTCCGGCACTTCCATCGCGGTCGGCACCAGATAGTCGGCAAAGGTCCCGGTTTCGAAGCTGCCATCGGGCGCATAGCTGTGCGCCTCGTACAGCGCGGCGCCGAGCGCATGGGCGAAGCCGCCCGTCACCTGCCCGGCTACCATGCCGGGGTGCAGCACGCGGCCGCAATCATGTATCGTCACATAGCGGTCCAGCCGCACCTGACCGGTGACACGATCCACCTCCACGCCGCAGAAATCGAAGATGAAGCCGTGGCAGAGCGAGGAGTTGACGCCATCCTCCGGCGTCGGCGCGGTGAGTTCGGGCGGCGTCCAGAACACGGTTTCCCGCAGCGGCGCGTTGTCCTCGGCTGGCAGCGTGCCGGGCGCCCAGTGCGGGCTGGAGGCGGCCCGGGCGAAAGGCAGCGCATTGTCCGGGTTGCCGCGCGCGGCGATGCGGCCACCGGCGAACACCACCTCCTCCGCCGTCACGTTCAGCAACGGCGCAGCCATGCGCGCCAGCCGTGCCCGCAGCTTCTCCGCTGCCAGCTTCGCGGTGCCGGCCACCGCCGGGGCGAAGCGGCTGGCGTAGTTGCCGCTGGCGATGGACCAGGCATCCTTTGCCGTATCCATCTCCGTCACCACGCGGATATCGGCCGGCGTCAGGCCCAACTCCTCCGCCACCACCTGCGCCAGCACGGTACGGTGGCCCTGGCCCTGCGGCACGGAAGCGACATGCAGGGAAACGCTGCCCACCGCGTCGCATTGGATGGTGGCGGTGGCCTGGGCGCCGTTCTTCGGCCCGGCGCGGTGGCGCTCGGCCGGGGTCAGCACCGCGGTGATATAGCCCATGTTGGAAACGCTCGGCTCCACCACGGCGGTGTAGCCGATGCCATAGAGCCGGCCCTCGGCGCGGGCCGCGTCGCGCCGGCGCAGCAACTCGTCATGCCTGCCGTCGCGCAGCGCCGCGTCCATCGCCGCCTCGTATTCGCCGGAATCGAGCAGCGCGCCGGAAGCGGTGCGATAGGGCATGGCCGCGGCCGGCACCAGGTTGCGGCGGATCACCGTGACAGGGTCCAGCCCCAGCGTCAGCGCGATGCGCTGCACCAGGCGTTCCAGCGCGAAATACACCTGTGGCCCGCCGAAGCCACGGTTCAGCCCGGTCGGCGCCTTGTTGGTCAGCACCACGCGGTTGCGGATGGCCAGGTTCGGAATGGCATAGGCGCCTGTCATGTTGCCATGCATGCGGTACAGCGTGGCCGGTTCCGGCGCGCGCAATTGGGCGCCGCAATCCTCCACCTGGTCCCAGTCCAGCGCGGTGATGCGGCCATCCTCCTCCACCGCCGCCCGTAGCCGTGTCCAGCGATTTGTGGCGACGGAGGAAGCGGCCAGGTGTTCCAGCCGGTCCTCCACCCATTTCACCGGGCGGCCGGCGACGCGCGCCGCGGCGGCGATCAGCACAATGTAGGGAAAGACACCCTGCTTCACGCCGAAGCTGCCGCCGGAATCGGGCGGGGTGCGCAGCCGCAGCCGGTTGCCGGGCACCTTCAGCGCGCGGGCGATCACCGCATGGATGCTGAACGGCCCCTGAAAATTGGCAAGGACGTCGTAGCTTTCGCTGCCCGGCTCGTATTCCGCCAGCACGCCATAGGTTTCGATCGGCGTGCAGGCGCTGCGTGGGTACTCCACTTCCACCGTCATGCAGTGCGGCGCGGTGGCGAAGGCGGCTTCCGGGTCGCCGTAGCGGAAGCGCCGGTCACTGGCGAGGTTGCCCTTCAGCCCTTCGTGCAGCACCGGCGCATCCGGCGCCAGCGCGGCCAGGGGCGGCACCACCGCGGGCAGCGGGGCGTAGTGGACTTCCAGCAGGTCCAGCGCGTCCTCCGCCACATAGCGGTCGGTCGCCGCCACCACGGCCACCGGCTCGCCGACATAGCGCACGCGGTCGGTGGCGATGGGCCAGCATTCCATCGGCGCCTTGACGCCGACCACCAGGCTGGTGGTGAGTGCCTTTATATCCTCGCCGGTCAGCACCGCCGCCACGCCAGGCAGGCTACGGGCGCGTCCCGTCTCGATTCCCTCGATTCGTGCATGGGCGTGCGGGCTGCGCAGGATGGCGGCGTGCAGCGTGCCGGGGGGCGTGCCGCAATCGTCGAAGTAGCGGCCGCGCCCGGTCAGCAGCGCCGCATCCTCGAAGCGCGGCAGTGAACGCCCGACCCAGCCATGCGCCGTGCCCTCCATCAATCGAGCCGGGCGCCGGAGCGCTGCACGATCTCCGCCCAGCGTGGCAGCTCGGCGGCAATGAAGCGTCGGAACTCCTCGGGCCCATAGGGCATCGGCTCGCAGCCCATGGCTTCCAGCCGCTGGCGCATCTCCGCGCGACCCAGGACGGCGGCGCTCTCGCGGTGCAGCCTTTCGATGATGGCGGGTGGCGTACCATGCGGCGCCAGCAGGCCGAACCAGCCCGCAGTCTCGTAACCCCGAACGCCCTGTTCCGCCATGGTCGGCACCCCGGCCAGCGCCGGCACGCGTTCCCGCACCGTGACGGCCAGGGCGCGGATCTGCCCGGCCTTCACCTGTTCCGCCACGTTCGGCACAAGCTGGAAGCTGGCATCCACCCGGTCGCTGGTCATGTCCACGATGATGGGCGGCACGGCCCGGTAGGGCACATGGGTCAACCGCGTGCCGGTCGCCGCCTCGAATTGCGTGCCGGCCAGGTGCTGGCTGCTGCCATTGCCGATCGAGCCATAGGTGACCTGCCCCGGCCTTTCCTTGGCATAGGCGATGAATTCCGCCACGCTGCGCACCGGCAGGCTATTGCGTACCACCAGCACATTCGGCACGCGGATCATGCCGATCACCGGGTCGAAATCGCGCAGCGCGTCATAGCCGACATTGCGGTACAGCGCCGGGTTGGCGCCATGCGTGCCGGAACTGGCGATGAGGAAGCTGTAGCCATCCGCCGCCGACTGCGCGACATGCGCGGTGCCGATATTGCCGCCGGCGCCGCCGCGGTTCTCCACCACCACCCGCTGGCCCAGCGTCTGGGAAAGACCATCGGCCAGCAGCCGCGTGGCGGCGTCGCTGATGCTGCCCGGCGGGAAGGGTACCACGAAGCGTACCGGCTTGTCCGGCCAGGCCTGGGCCCGGGCCGCTGTGGCGAGGGGCAGGGCAAGCAGCCCCGCCAGGCAGGCGCGTCTTTTCATTCCCGTCTCATCCCAGCTCGATCCTGGTGTCGATATAGCCTCGGTAACTCTGGCTCTTCGGCCTGGCCAGATCCTCTTCCCGCACGTAGCGGATGCTGCTGCTGCCGAGCAGCCGGGCGGGCAGCACCATGGCGCGGATGAATCGGCTCGGCCGGTCTGCCGCGGCCTGGGCGAAGACCGGCTCCGGCCCGGCCTCGAACCAGGCGCCGCCCGGGGCGTAGCTGGTGGACTGGCCATGGGTGTCTATGCGGATGCCGCCTTCGATCAGGCAGCGGATGCCCGGGCCCTGATGGGTGTGCAGCAGGGCGCAGCCGCCCGGCGGGAAGGCCACGGAATCGCAGCGGAACAGCAAGTCGCCCGCCGTCGCTTCCGGCTCCAGGGCGCTGCGCAGCTTCTCCAGCGCACGGCCCTCGCCCCTCACCGGCACGGTGCCCGCAGGCACCAGTTCGAACCGCCAGAGCGCCGCGCCATGCGGCCCGGCGACCAGCCGCGCGGCACCGCGCCCGTGCCAGGCGCTGTCGGCGGCGAAACTCGCGCCATCCGCCATGCAGCCGCCATGCGCGACATAGACGATGCGGTTGATGCCATCCGCCGGGAAGGCGAGCGCCTGGCCCGCCGCCAGCATGTCCTCCACCAGACGCAATTCCCAGGCCATGAACGCTTCCTCCCTTCGCGTCAGCCGCCGATGCGTTGCCACGTCACATGCGGCTTCGCCAGTCCGCACCTGCGGAGGTGTCCAGCACCTCCTCAAGCCGGATCTCGGCCTGCCCGGGCACGGCGATGCGGGTGAATTTCATGGCCGGCGCGGCAAGGGGCCTGGTCGCGTCCAGCCCCATCTTGGCCCCTACCCCATCATCGGTCGAAGGGTCCAGGCGCGAGCCCTGGGCATGGCCCACCACCACCAGGGCGCGGTCGGCCTGGAAGCGGGTGGCGATGGCCCATTCCACCTCATGCGGGTTGTGGATGTCCACGTCCTCGTCCACCACCACCACCTGCTTCAGGTCGTAATGCCCGCCGAAGGCACCGAGAATGACATTCTTCGCCTCGCCCTCGCTGCGCTTCCGCATCTGCACCACCAGATGGTAGCGCATCACGCCACCGCGCGAGAGATGCACATCCGTCACGCCGGGAAAGCTGCGCTGGAGATGCGCCAGCAGCGTCGCCTCGCGCGGGATGCCGCCGAGCAGCAGATGTTCCAGCCCGCCGCCGACGATGGTGTGGAAGATCGGGCTGCGCCGGGTGGTGATGCAGTCCACCTGGATGACATGGCGCTTCGCGCGTTCGCCGTAGTATTGCGGGAATTCGCCGAAAGGGCCTTCCTCCTCCCGCGCCTCGCGCAGCACGCGGCCCTCGATGACGATCTCGGATGCGGCCGGCACGCGCACCTCGTTGGTGCGGCACTTCACCACCGGCATCGGCGCGCCGTGCAGGGCGCCGGCGATCTCCAGCTCGTCGGCATCGAGCGGCGCGATGGCCTGGCTGGCGAGCAGGCTCAGCGGGTCTATGCCGACGACGATGGCGACTTCCAGGTCCTTGCCGTCCTCCTCGGCGAAGTTGAGATAGGCCATGGTGTGGCGCGGCAGGATCAGCACGCCCAGCCGGTCCGGCGCGTTCACCTGCAACCGGTGGATCGCCACGTTCTGCCGGCCGTTGCGCGGGTTGCGCGAAATCAGCAACCCGGCGCTGATATAGGGGCCGCTGTCATGCTCGTTATGGGTCGGGATGGGCAGGATGCGTTCCAGATCGGCCTTTTCGTGGACCACCTCCTGCGCCGGCGCCTCGCCGACCTCGCGCCAGGGCAGCGGGTTGGCGGCAGCCTCGCGGAAGCGGGCGAGCAACCGGCCGGGCGGCACGCCCATCGCCTCCGCCATCCAGCCGCGGTCGGAGGTGAGGCCGGAGACCACCGGCACCGCATGGTTGCCGGGGTGCGGGAAGAAGCTGGCCTGCCGCCCGTCCAGCCGGTTCGCCACCGCGGCCAGTTGGTGCCGCAGCGCGATGCCGGGCCGCGCCACCGCCAGGCGATCGGTGCGGGCCAGGTGGTCCAGCCAGTCGCGCAACTGGGTGATGGGCGCAGCCATGGCCGTTCTCTCCCCGTTTTGGTGCGATCCTAGAGCGCGAGCCCCGGATCGCCAATCTTCCGCGCGCCGCCCGGGCGGTTGAGCCGGTCCCGCTGACCGCCTAACCTTCCCGCCAGCATCAGGGCAGGGAAGCGAATAATGGCCGAGGACGCCGATCTCATCATCCGTGGCGGCACCGTCCTGGACGGCAGCGGTGGCGAACCGGTGGAGGCGGATGTAGCGATCGCCGATGGCCGCATCCTGGCCGTGGGCCGGATCGAGGGCCGAGGGCGGGAGGAGATCGATGCGCGCGGCAGGCTGGTGACGCCGGGCTTCGTGGACATCCACACCCATTACGACGGCCAGGCGGTATGGGATTCGCATCTCGCGCCCTCCGCCTGGCACGGCGTGACCACGGCGGTGATGGGCAATTGCGGGGTCGGCTTCGCCCCGGTGAAGCCCGACGACCGCCAGAAGCTGATCGAGCTGATGGAAGGGGTGGAGGACATCCCCGCCCCCGCCCTGCACGAAGGGCTGGACTTCCAGTGGGAGAGTTTCGCCGAATACCTCGCGGTGCTGGATCGCAAGCCGCGTGACATCGACATCTGCGCCCTGCTGCCGCATGCCGCGCTGCGCGTCTATGTGATGGGCGAGCGGGCGGTGGCCCTGGAGAACGCCAACCAGGCCGATATCGCCCGAATGCGTGCCCTGACCGCCGAGGCGGCGCGGGCCGGCGCCTTCGGCATCTCCACCAGCCGCACCATCAGCCACAAGACGCTGAAGGGTGACCCGACGCCGACGCTGCGCGCGCAGGAGGAGGAGCTGACCGGCCTCGCCCTGGGGCTGAAGGAAGCCGGGCGCGGCTTCGTCGAGATCGTCTCCGACTGGACCACGCCCAGCCCGGCTGGCGAATTCGCCATGATGCGCCGCATCCATGAACGCAGCGGCAGGCCGGTGGTCTTTTCCATGACGGCGCGGCACGACCGCACCGAGGTGTGGAAGGAACTGCTCGCCCTCTCCGACGAAGCGGCCGCGGAGGGGCTGTCCATCCGCCCGGTCTTCCCGCCGCGGCCCATCGGCATCCTGATGGGGCTGGAGGGCACGCAGAACCCCTTCTCCGGCTGCCCGAGCTACAAGGCCATCGCCCATCTGCCCCTGGCGGAGCGCGTGGCGGCGATGCGCGACCCGGCGCTTCGCGCCCGCATCCTGGCGGAAGACCCGATCGCGGGCAGCAATTTCCCGCTCATCCGCCGCATCGGCTACGATCGGATGTTCCTGTTCAGCGATCCGCCGGACTACACGCCGCCGCAGGACCGGTCCATCGCCGCGATCGCCACGCGCGAGGGGCGCAGCGCGCCCGAGGTGGCCTATGACATGCTGCTCCGCGACGAGGGCCGCGCCTTCATCTTCACCGCGCTGACGAACTATGCCGATTACACGCTGAACCCCAGCCTGGAATGCCTGAAGCATCCCAATGCCATCTGCGGGCTTTCCGATGGCGGGGCGCATGTCGGCTTCATCTCGGACGGCAGCTTCCCCACCTTCCTGCTGAGCTATTGGGGCCGCGACCGCCCGACCGACCGCTTCCCGCTGCCGGAACTGGTGCGGCGCCTGACCTCCGACACCGCCCGGGCCGCGGGGCTCACGGATCGCGGCCTGCTGCGGCCGGGGCTGCGCGCCGATGTGAACGTGATCGATTTCGACCGGCTGGCGCTGCACCGGCCGGGCATGGTGCGCGACCTGCCGGCCGGCGGGCGGCGGCTGCTGCAGCCGGTCACCGGCTATGTCGCGACGATCTGCGGTGGCGAGGTCACCTATCGCGACGGCGTCGCCACAGGCGCCCTGCCCGGCAGGCTTGTACGCGCCGCTGCCTGACGCCTTCCCACGGGGCGCGGCTATGGACAGCGGCGCCCCGCCGCTTCACCCTGCCATTCAAACCGCGCTCCCGGAGGAAACCATGGCGGAAGCCGAAACAAGCGGCCCGCGCACGCTCTTCGAGAAGATCTGGTCGCGCCACCGCGTGCTTGAACGCGAGGACGGCCAGACCCTGCTCTATGTCGGGCGGCACCTGCTGCATGACGGCGGCGCCACCGCCTTCGACGTGCTGCGCAAGCGCGGGCTGAAGCCGCGCGCGCCGGACCGCATCTTCGCCACGCCGGACCACTACGTCTCCACCGCCACGCGCAAGGTGGAGGAGATCGAGGACCCGCGCCACCGCGAGATGGTGGAGAAGCTGGCGCGCAACACCGCCCAGCACGGCATCCGCCAATTCGGCCTGGGCGACCCCAACCAGGGGATCGTGCATGTGGTCGGGCCGGAGACCGGGCTTTCCCAGCCCGGCATCCTGCTGGTCTGTGGTGACAGCCATACCTCCACCCATGGCGCGGTCGGCGCCCTGGCCTTCGGCATCGGCAGCACGGAAGTCTCGCATGTGCTGGCCACCCAGACGCTGTGGCAGCGCAAGCCGAAGACCATGCGGATCACCGTGGACGGCACGCTCGGCCCGCAGGTGACGGGCAAGGACGTGATCCTGGCGATCATCGCCAAGATCAGCGCCGCCGGGGCGACCGGGCATGTCATCGAATATGCCGGCAGCGCCATCCGCGGGCTTTCCATGGAAGGCCGGCTGACGCTGTGCAACATGTCCATCGAAGGCGGCGGCCGCGCCGGCATGGTGGCGCCGGACGACGCCACCTATGAATATCTCGCCGGCCGGATGTATTCGCCCAAGGGCGCGGAATGGGACCAGGCCGTGGCCCGCTGGCGCCAGTTGCCGAGCGACGAGGGCGCGGTGTTCGACACCGAGGTGAGCCTGGACGGCAGCGCCATCCAGCCCATGGTCACCTGGGGCAACAGCCCGGAGGACGCGCTGCCCATCGATGGCCGCGTGCCCGACCCCGCCGAGGCGCCGAGCGCCGAGCGGCGCGAGCAGATGGAGCGCATGCTGGCCTATATGGGCCTGACGCCCGGCACCCCGCTGACCGATATCGGCGTGGACCGCGTCTTCATCGGCAGTTGCACCAACACCCGCATCGAGGACATGCGCGCCGCCGCCGCCGTGGCCAGGGGCCGCAAGGTGGCGGAAGGCATCACGGCCTGGGTGGTGCCGGGCAGCGAACCGGTGAAGCGCCAGGCGGAGGCCGAGGGTCTGCACGATGTCTTCCGCAGCGCCGGCTTCGAATGGCGGGAGCCGGGCTGTTCCATGTGCCTCGGCACCAATGGCGACATCGCGGCGCCGGGGCAGCGCGTCGCCTCCACCTCCAACCGCAATTTCATGGGGCGGCAGGGCCCCGGCACGCGGACCCATCTGCTGAGCCCGGCCATGGCCGCCGCGGCGGCGGTGACCGGCCGCTTCGCCGATGTCCGCAAGCTGATGGGGGCCTGAGCCATGGAAGCCTTCCGCACCCTCGATGCCGTGGCCGTGCCGATGGCCCGGCCGAATATCGACACCGACCAGATCATCCCCGCCCGCTTCCTGAGCCGCCCGCGCGAGGTGGACCACGGGCAGTTCCTGTTCCATGACGCGCGCCGGCTGCCGGATGGGTCGCAGAACCCGGAATTCCCGATGAACCGGCCGGAATGGCAGCCGGCGAGGATCGTGGTCGGCGGCAAGAACTTCGCCTGCGGCAGCTCGCGCGAAAGCGCGGTCTGGGCCTTGTTCGATGCCGGGTTCCGCTGCGCCATCGCGCCCAGCTTCGGCGACATCTTCCGCAACAACGGCATGAAGAACGGGCTGCTGCCCGTGGTGCTGCCGGCGGAGACGGTGGAGGCGATCATCGCCCAGTTGGAAGCCCGGCCCGGCGCGCGCATCCAGGTGGACCTGCCGGCGCAGACCGTGACCGCGCCGGATGGTGGCGTGCACCGCTTCGAGATCGACCCCTTCGCCAAGCACTGCCTGCTGGAAGGGCTGGACGATTTCGGCCTGACCGCGACCTACGAGGATGAGATCGCCGCCTTCGAGCGCCGCTACGGGCGGGAGAACCGATTGTGACAATTGCCGTGCCGGCGCGGCCCGCGCCGGCACCATGCTGAAGGGGTAACCATCGCCACGCAGAGGGGGTAGCGAGGATGCTGACGAGACGCCTGGCGCTGGGCCTCGGCCTGGCAACCCCTGCCCTGATCGCCCATGCGCAGGGCGCCGCGGACTGGCCGAACAAGCCGGTGCGGCTGATCGTCGCCTTCGCCGCCGGCGGGGGGGGCGGGGGGGG